>DASYTB010000372.1:0-10298 GCA_036002705.1 Verrucomicrobiia bacterium | reverse complement strand
CGTCGGAGACAAGGTGCGGCCAATCTTCGCAATTAAGCCTGGCGCGACCGGGGACATCACGTTAAAACCTGGCGAAACCAACAATCAATCCATCGCGTGGTATCAGCCAGTCGGCGGCCCTTACAACCCTTCGCCCTTGGTCTACGGCGATTACCTCTACGTCCTTTTCGATTTTGGTTTCCTGAGCTGCCATGAGGCGCGCACAGGTCGGCAGATCTACGAAAAGCAGCGCATTCGCGAGACCAACACCTCATTCACGGCATCGCCCTGGGCCGCGAACGGAAAAATCTTCGCCTTGAGCGAGGAAGGGGACACCTTCGTTTTTCCGGCCGGCCTTGATTACAAACTGCTTCATAAGAACTCACTGGGTGAAATGTGCATGGCCACCCCAGCGATCGCCGGGGATCGCCTGCTCATCCGGACGCTGACGAAGCTTTATTGTATTGGAGAAAATGGCGGTTCAGCAGAATAGACCATACTGTCAGTTTGGTGGGGTG
The DNA here is from genome assembly GCA_036002705.1 of Verrucomicrobiia bacterium. Classification (GTDB taxonomy): domain Bacteria; phylum Verrucomicrobiota; class Verrucomicrobiia; order Limisphaerales; family SXQI01; genus DASVNK01. Next base: position 9,801 of record DASYTB010000372.1, on the reverse strand, counting down.
AGGCTCTGCCGAGCCCCTTCACCATTGAGCCATACTGCAAGAAAGCTCGGCGAAGCCTCGCTCCACTCCAACAACTGAGGAAGTGGCGTTTAGCGCGAGGCTCGCTATTGCGGATTCTGGAAAAAATGCGAAGAATGCGCGGGCGGGACGACATGAACTCGACGGAAAAGCTTAAGCGGTTTGAGAAGTCTCTTCGACTATTCCTGGACCGTGTCGCGGCGGACCCGAATTTGCTCGCGGCGGTGCTGGTGGGAAGTCTTTCAGAGGAGACGATTTGGCGGCGGGATGCGATTTCGCTGTGGTTGATCGAGAAGGACGGGGTGACGAAGCGTCTGCGGGCGGATGGGGATGATCCGCGCATTTTTCGGACGCTGGTGGAGGAAGGGGTGAACCTCCACGTGGAATTGATCCCGCGGACGCGTTTCAAGCGGATGGTGGAAGGGGCGGCGCGGACAGCGTTTCGTTACAGCTTCTTCGCGCGCCGCAAACTGGTTTACTGCGAGGATGCCTCGCTGGAGAAATGGTTCCAGGAGGCGGACACGCTCGCGCTGCGGGACCATGAGCGGGAGTTGTGTATTGCCACGACGTGGCTGATTCATGCGCACCGTCATGCCGGACGGCTCCTGGAGGAGATACGCGATCTGGACCTGGCATTTCAGGAGTTGATCGGCTGCGCGCATTGTGTGGCCGCAGCGGAAGTGATCGCGGAGGGGGAGGTTCACGAGGGCATCATGATTCATCGCGCGATGGAATTAGCGCCGAGGCTGATGGACGAGCTTTATGTGAATCTGCTGAAGGGGCCGCGCACGGCGGCGCGACTGAAGAAGATCCTCGCGGGTTTTGGAGCCTACCTGGAGAAGCGCGCCGAAACGCGCCTGCGCCCGGTAATTCAGTATCTGCGCAAAGCAAAACGATTGACGCCGTTAAGCGAATTGTCCGACCACTTCGCGCACTCGCAGCTCTATCCATGGCACCTGGAGTCCGCTTGCGAATGGTTGGAGCGGAAGGGACGCATCGGTAAATTCTCCGCGCCATTTGGCTTGACGAAATTGAGCCGGGTGGAAGTGGAGGAGCCGGCTTATATTCACGAAGGCTAAGTGCCACGGAATGCTCGGTCTCCGAGGCCCATAATCAACTATCGCTTGATTCACTTTTGAGGCTCTATGAGAATCAACTGCATGAATGGCGTGACATTTGATGAGATTCTAAGGTTTGCGGCCAATCTTCCTGACGACGATCAGGAATTGCTGACGGAGCTATTAAAAAAACGGCGAATTGAAAAGTGGCGCGAGGAAACCGCCGCGGAGGGACGGCGCACTGTCAAAGCTTTTCGCGCTGGCAAGCTGAAGGTGAGCTCCGTTGAATCATTAATCGGCGAGCTCCGGGATTCTTTGAAAGAGAAAGATTGAAGGTGCGGGAGCGTGTTCTTACTCCCAAGTTCAAACGCGCGTTCAGGCGTTTGGTGAAAAAGAAGCCCGCGTTGCAAGCGTCCATTGAAAGAGCTCTTCAACGGATGGCTGCTGAAGACATTGATGATCGGCTTTCAGAACACATCAATTGAGCGCCAAACTACGGGGATTTTTTGCCTCTTCTTGTGGTCAACGACTGTCGGATTGTTTTTGCAAAAGAGAAGAAGCTGGCAAGTAACGACGAGCCGTTGCTATTGGTCAACATTGGCTCGCATGACGAGGTTTACTGATGCCCCACGAATCCATGCGGACGACGCTCCTTGTTCAGGGAGCGCGCGAAAATAACCTGCGCAACATCACGGTCGAGCTGCCTCGGAACAAGCTGGTGGTGATCACGGGCGTTTCGGGTTCCGGCAAGTCGTCGCTGGCTTTTGACACGATCTATGCGGAAGGGCAGCGGCGATTACTGGCGTCGATGTCCGCGTATGCCAAACGGTTCGTCGAGCAACTACGCAAGCCGGACGTCGATTTCGTGCACGGGCTTTCGCCGGTGATTTCGATTGACCAAAAAACGGTGGCGAGCAATCCGCGTTCGACGGTCGGGACGATGACGGACCTTTGGGATTATTTGCGAATGCTTTTTGCCACGCTGGGCATACCGCATTGCCCGCGATGCGAACAACCGGTGGCCACGCGCTCTCTCCAGCAGATGCTCGAACATCTCTTGCGCTTGCCGCACGGCACGGCGGTGGAGGTGCGGGCGCCTGTCTTTGAGATTTTCGGGGAGGATTGGGAACACGTGTTCGAACAAGTGCGGCTGCAAGGTTATCGCCGGGTGCGAATCGAGGGCACCGCGCATGATTTGGGCAGTCACATCGAACTCAGCGAAGAGGACCATCCCTGGATCGAGGCCATCATCGACCGTTTCGTGGTGGAAAAGGGGATTGACCGGCAGGTGCTGGCCTCGCTCGAGCACGGTTTGAAGGTCGGTGATGGATTTCTCTCGTTTCATCCGGAAGGGCTCTCCGGCGCGGCGCTTAAAAGTTTTTGGAAGGATTTTGGCTGTGGAAAGCACCATCTGCTTTCTGCGTCGCTGCATCACGGCAATTTTACTTTCAACGATCCCGCCGGGGCGTGCCGCACTTGCTCCGGGTTGGGCACGTCCAAACGTGTGCACGCGACGTTGCTGGTGCCCGACCCCAGTCGCAGCCTGGGGGATGGGGCGATCGTCAAAGAGGCGTTCAACAACGACAAAAACGCCTGGGGTGGACGCTGGCTGCACAGCCTGGCGAAACATTATGGCTTCAGTCTGGGTGCGCCATTCAGCGAACTTCCGCAGTCGGTGAAAGACTTGGTTTTCTACGGCAGCAAAGGCGAGAAGATCGAGATTGTGTTACCCGAAGGGGCGCGGCAGGGAGAGCAGCATGTGGGGAAGAAAATGGCGTTTCAGGGGATCGTTCCGCAGATCGAGCGGCACTACCACTGGTATCGCAAGCAGGGGCGCAGCCTTGAAGGTATGGAAGCTTATCTTCAGAAAGTGATGGTGGATTATGACTGCCCGGATTGCGGCGGCGCGCGCTTGCGGAAGACGCGCAGCTTCGTCCGCGTCGGGGAAAGGACGTTGCCGCAGGCCGGGGAATTGCATCTGCGCGAACTACAGAAATGGCTCGGGGGCCTTGATGTCAAAGCCGACAAGACGGCGGTCGCGGCGACGGTGCTGCGGGAGATCGAGGGGCGTGTGGAACTGCTGATCGGGATTGGCCTGGACTATCTAAACCTAAATCGCCGCTCCGCCACGCTGTCCGGCGGCGAATCACAACGCATCCGTCTTTCCACGCAGATCGGGTCCGGGCTGATGGGAATGCTTTATGTGCTCGATGAACCGAGCATCGGCCTGCATCCGAAGGACAACGCGAAGATGATTGGCACGCTCGAACGATTGCGCGATCTCGGGAACACGGTGATTGTGGTCGAGCACGATGAAGAAACCATTCGCGCCGCGGATTGGCTGGTCGAGATTGGGCCAGGACCTGGGGTGCACGGTGGCCAGGTCGTGGCGCATGGCGCGCCGGCCAGCGTCCTCGCGGATAAGCGGTCGCTCACCGGTGCGTTCCTTCGCGGCGACAAGGAAATCGCTGTCCCGAAACAACGACGCGCCGCCAAAGGGCCGCCTCTGCGCGTTCGCGGCGCGCGGCATAACAACCTGCAAAATTTCGATGTGGAAATCCCGCTCGGCGTTCTGGTCTGTGTCACGGGCGCGTCTGGTTCGGGCAAAAGCTCGCTCGTTCACGAGATCATCTTCAAGAAGCTCGCCTCGTTGCGTTATGACAGCCGCATCATGGCGGGCGCGCACGATGCGTTTGAAGGACACGAAGCTCTTGATGATGTGATCGACATCGACCAATCGCCGATAGGACGTTCGCCGCGTTCGAATCCGGCCACCTATGTCGGGATTTACGACGCCATTCGACAACTCTTCGCGGAGACCGGCGAATCGCGGAAGCGCGGTTTCACCCCATCGACGTTCAGCTTTAACGTCAAGGGCGGTCGCTGCGAAGAATGCGCCGGTGATGGCACGATTGTGACTCAACTTTCGTTCATGCCCGACGTAGAGGTTGTTTGCCCCGCTTGCAAAGGGCTTCGCTATCGTGAAGAAACCCTCGAAGTCGCGTGGCACGGCCGGAACATCGCTGAAGTTCTCAAACTCTCGATCGAGCAAGCGGTAACCTTCTTTGCCGAAGAACGGACCATCGTCCGCAAACTCGAGATTCTCAGCGAACTCGGCCTCGGCTACCTGGAACTTGGCCATGCCGCGACGATCCTCTCGGGTGGCGAAGCACAGCGCGTGAAGCTCGCCGCTGAACTCGGCAAACTCCGTCGCGGGCGCCACAACTTATATATTCTCGATGAACCGACCACTGGCCTGCACTTCGCCGACATCCAGCGCCTGCTCGATTGCCTGCAGCGCCTCGTCGAGGGCGGCCACACGGTCCTGGTCATCGAACATCACCTGGATGTGATTAAGTGCGCCGATTGGATCATTGATCTCGGCCCTGAGGGCGGGCACCAGGGCGGACAACTGATCGTCGCCGGCACCCCGGAGACTGTGGTCCAATGTCGAACCTCGCACACCGGCTGCGCTCTGCGTGAGCATCTCGATGGGGGCCGCTTTTTTGGCTGACCGAGGGCTGCCTTCCAAGAGGAAGGCAAAGGCCTGAAGTGAGCCGTGAGGATTGGATAAAACGTCTGGAAGCTGTGTTGACACGGGAAAGGGTTCCGCGCAGATAATGGCGGGCGGAAATTTAATTTGCTAACCATGAACGATGCGCAGCAACCGTCGCCCGATTTATTTTTCAAGACGATCACCTCTTACCAGGATACGGCGGCGCTCAGGGCCGGGTTGGAGTTGGGGATTTTCACTCTTCTGGGTGATGGGCCAAAATCGGCCGCAGACGTCGCGCGCCTGGGCAATTGCTCGCCGCGTGGCGTTAGGATTTTATGTGACAACTTAACGGTGCAGGGCTTCCTCACGAAAACCGGCGATCAATATGCGCTCACACCGGACAGCGCCGCTTTTTTGAACCGGAACTCGCCCGCTTACCTGGGTGGGACGGTCGGGTTTTTGCTCTCGGAGGGATTAACGAAATGCTTCGGCGCGCTGACCGAGGCGGTCCGGCGCGGTGGAACGGCCTCCTCGGAAAAGGGAACCATCGAAGAGAATCATCCGATCTGGATCTCGTTTGCGCGGGCGATGGGCGGGATGATGTTTCCTGCTTCGAACGGTCTGGTGGAATTGATTGTCATCGACGCCGATCGTCCCGCTAAAGTTCTCGATGTCGCCGCGGGGCACGGGATGTGGGGATTGGCCTTCGCGAAGAAGTATCCGCGGGCCGAGGTCGTCGCGCTGGATTGGGCGGCTGTTCTTGAAGTCGCGCGCGAAAACGCGCAGCGGGCCGGGCTGAGTGATCGCTTCAGCACGATTGCGGGCAATGCTTTTGAGGTCGATCTCGGCCGGAATTATGACGTAGTGCTGATTCCGAACTTCCTGCATCACTTCAATGTTGCGGACTGTGTTCGCTTTTTGAAACGGGTCCATGCCGCTTTGCATCCGGGCGGACGCGTTGCGATCGTGGAATTTGTTCCGAATGAAGATCGCGTGACGCCGCCGATGGCCGCGTCCTTCAGCCTGGTGATGCTGGCGACGACACCGGAAGGAGACGCCTACACATTTGCCGAATACACGCGGATGCTGGCTGAGGCTGGCTTTCAAGCGCCGACCGCGCATCCATTGCCCGCTTCGATGAATGAGGTGATTATTTCGAAGAGATAGGCCGGCGGGCCGTAAAACGACGATCCTGCGGTACCCAGAGACTTCCCGCCGCCGGCGCCTGGCGCTCCTTTTCTCATCCGGAAAGCGAGCGACCTCGCACAATCGCCCAAAACTCCCCCCCGAAATATCCCTTTACAGCCCCGCAACCCGTGCCAAGAATATCTCGCGTGTCAGGTTACGTATCTTCGGACCGGCTCACGGAGAGGGGGCCGGAAAGCGGAAGCGTCCGTCTTTTAAACCGTCTGGAAACTGCGATTGAAAAATCGCAGGCCTTTTTGCTGGGCGAACAGAAAACTGAAGGCTATTGGGTCGGCGAATTGATGGTGGATGCCACCCTGGTGGCGGATACGATCGCTTACCACCACTGGAATGGGAAAATTGATCCGGAATGGCAGCGCAAAGCGGTAAATCACATCTTCTCGATGCAGTTGCCCGACGGCGGCTGGAATATTTATTACGGTGGCCCTCCCGAAGTTAACGCCACGATCAAGGCTTACCTGGCGCTGAAACTCGCCGGTGTCCTCGTCACGGACCCGCGGATGCTCAAGGCGCGCGAAGTCGCCCTGAACCTGGGCGGCGTTCCGCGGATGAACACCTTCTCGAAGCTCTATTTGGCTCTGATCGGCCTCTTCCCTTGGGATTACGTTCCGACCATCCCTTGTGAAATCATACTCATCGGAAAGTGGTTTCACGTGAATTTCCATGAAATGAGTTCATGGAGCAGATCCATGCTCGTTCCTCTGGCCATCATCAATCATTTCAAGCCCACCCGGCGGGTGCATGTAACGCTCGATGAGCTTTATCCGGAGGGGATTCACGAGCGTGATTTGGCGGTGGCGCCGGATCCGAGGTTTTTTACCTGGCGCAATTTTTTCCTGTGGCTGGATGGGCTGCACAAGTTCGTCGAAAACAATAAGCTGCGGCCCTTCCGCAAACGAGCCTTGAAAAAAGCCGAGGAATGGATGCTCGAGCGTTTCGAAGGTTCGAACGGCCTCGCGGCGATCTTTCCCGCGATGCTCAATGCGATCATCGCGCTGAAGGCGCTCGAATATCCGGACGACCATCCGCAACTGCGTCGGGCCGAGCGCGAAATAAAAAACCTGGAGCACGAGGACGAGAATACGGTCCGAATCGAGCCGTGCTTCTCGCCTGTTTGGGATACCGCGATTGTCGCGATCTGCCTCCATGAATCCGGCTTGCCCGAAGATCATCCCGCTTTGAAGAAAGCCGCCGAGTGGCTGATGACCAAGGAAATCCGTTTTCGCGGCGATTGGCAATACAAGAACCCCGTCGATGTCGAGCCGAGTGGCTGGGTTTTTGAGTTCGAAAACAAATGGAATCCGGACGTGGACGATACCGCGATGGTGCTGCTCGCCTTGCGGAAGATCCCAACGGACAATCCGCCCAAACGCGACGAATGTTTTCGGCGGGGTTTGAAATGGATGCTGGCGTTCCAATGCAAGGACGGCGGTTGGGCTGCCTTTGATAAAGACTGCACCAAGGGTATTCTGGAAAAAGTTCCTTTCGCCGATCACAACGCCATGCTTGATCCTGAGTGCGCGGATATTACCGCCCGAATTCTGGAATTGCTGGGTTACGAGAATTTCAGTGTCGAACATCCTCAGGTCGGAAAAGCCATCGCCTACCTCAAGAATGAACAGGAGGAGGACGGCTCCTGGTACGGGCGTTGGGGCGTGAATTACATCTACGGCACGTGGCAAGCCTTGCGGGGCTTGCACGCGCTGAAGTGGAACATGCAAGAGCCGTGGCTCCAGAAAGCGCGGCGCTGGCTGGAGAGCGTTCAACACGCCGACGGCGGCTGGGGTGAGCGCTGCAACACCTATGACGACCCGGTTTTCAAAGGGCAGGGCCCGAGCACGGCCTCACAGACCGCGTGGGCCATTATGGGCCTTTGCACGTTCAGCGATCCTGATGATCCCGCGCTGGTTCGGGGAATTGATTATCTCACCCGCGCGCAAAACCGCGACGGAAGCTGGAGCGAAGCCGAAATCACTGGCACCGGTTTTCCAAAGGTTTTTTATCTGAAGTACGACATGTATCGGAACGCCTGGCCGCTTTTGGCTCTGGCCACGTATCGAAAATTGGTGGGAAAGAAAAGCAATGAAAGCCGCAACGGCCATGCCCGCCCGAGCTTTATTGACTCCGCCGTTTCGGAGCCGGAGTCGGATCCGATCATGGCTTTGCGCGGTGGGACGCGAGACCTCAACAAGCTTTCCGTGTCATTTGCTAAAGTTAAAGCGGTTCTAGGTTTGCCGTGAGCTTGGGCGAGTTACGCGTCCCGTTCCGTCGGTTCAACGATTTCAGCCGGTTTTTCGTTGACGGAGCCAAAGCCTGGAAGGATTGAGCAAAACGATGGAAGACGGAAATGCCCCAGCCGAACAGGAAAAACCGATCCTCGTTACCTTTGCGGTGAAGGAGGAAATGAAGTTCTTTGCCGGCAGGCCGGGGGTGCGCCGCTTCATTACGGGAATGGGTCGGGACAACGCGGAACGGAACGGTAGCGCCGCATTGGAGCAAATTCAGCCACGTTTGGTGGTGACGTGCGGTTACGCCGGTGGCTTAAATCCAACGCTGAAGAACAACGAGGTGATTTTTCACGCCGATTCCGGCACGCCGTTGTACAGCAAGCTGGAGGAAATGGGCGCCACTTCGGTGAACTTCTTTTGCACCCGCCGCGTCGCCATCACTTCCGAGGAAAAAGTTCGGCTCTGGCGCGGCACTGGACTGGACGCGGTGGAAATGGAATCCGAATCGATCCGCGACCTCTGCCGCGAACGCAACATTCCCAGCGCCACCATCCGGGTGATTTCCGACAGTTCGGAGGAGGATCTTCCCCTCGATTTCAACACGTTGATGACTCCGACGCAAAAGATTCATTACGGCAAGCTGGGCTGGGCGTTGCTTCGTTCGCCGCTCAAACTGATGGACCTGCTCGCCTTCCAGCAAAAGACGATCGATGCAGCCAAAGCATTGGCGGATTATCTGAATCGGCTATTTGACTCGGGAGCGCTTAACGATGTAGTTCGGTAGGAGAGGGACATTGTTTCGGCATGTTCGACTCTATTTTTGCGACGAAGGTGTGGTTTGCACCGTCGCAGCAGGCACGGCGGTTTCCTTCTTTTTTTCGGTGTAGGTAATTAATCCGGCCCCGCAAACAATCAACATCACCCCGGCCCAGCGCAAGGTATCCACCTCCTCGCGCAAATAGAAACGAGCGGCCACGGTCGAAAAAACGAAGGTCAATGAGGTGAGCGGCCAGACGAAGCTGACTTCGCCTCGGGACATCATCATGAGCAGACCGAGAAAGAAAACGGCTTCGAAGGCGACACCCAGCACGATGAATTTGTTGGTTACGACCCGCGCTACGAGTTTCCCGAGCTCGGCCGGCCAATAGTTTTTGGGGCCTTCGAGCACGGTCAAGCCTCGCTTCAGCATGATGACGCCGGTGGGTTCGAAACAGAGAGCGATGAACAGAATAGTCAATAGTCGCGCCATAAGTCCTGGTAACGGATGAGCTGAATGCTTTCGCGTCGGACGGATTCCACGACACGCGGACTGATCAGCGCATCAAATTCGTGCTTAAACTCATCAAGCGAGGGATGCGAGTAAAGCTCGGAATCACCTTCCGGCAGACGTGGCAAAAGTTTGAGAACGTAATCTTCCGTCACGCGAGCGTTCTCGAGCAGGCCGAAAACAAAAGGGGTGAAGGCTATCTTACGCGGATGCAATGCCGGGCGCGCGCGCCGGGAAAGAAGTCGAAAGATGAAGGCGTGGCCGGCCCGGTAGAACCATCGGCCATGTCCGAGCGGCCAATCAATGCGGGGGGGATCGTAGGTGAGGCGCATGGCGCGAATCCGCCAGTCCGTGGCGTTTGCTCGGAGGATGCCAAAGACGGCGGGGTGCAGATGGAAATGCAAGTGGCCGTTCACGTGATCCAGCGCCAGGCCGGTGGCGATGAACTTCGCGAATTGGGCTTCGATTTCGGCTCTCAATTGCTGGCGGGCCGCTCCGGAAAAAAAATAGACCATTCCCGCGGCCACC
>DASYTB010000371.1:0-8363 GCA_036002705.1 Verrucomicrobiia bacterium | reverse complement strand
ATTCACGATCCTTTGCACCCCCAAACGAGCAGAAGCACCAGCACGATCAAAGCAACGGCCATCGTCCGGAGGTAGTCCTGGATCCTCCCATCCTGGAGTTTTCGACCTTCGGCAGCGCCTGTCTGGAGGCCCTTGCAGGTTTCGTCAAAACCAGCATCGATCACATAATTATCAAAGACGCGGGTGATCCATCCAAAGCCGACGGCGGCTAAGCCGGTAACCCATCCAACCGAGGCAAAGAAACCGGCTTCGACTAAAGCAGCAGTGCGGCTGAGCCATTGATTGAAGCTAATGAATGTGGCGTCGTAGGCCTCGTCCACAAACAGCCGGTTGCGCAACGCTCTGAAAATGGTTGGAAAGCGTTCATCAAGGATGTCAGGGCCCGCCAGCGTCTTGCGGCGGCCATAGAGATAGTAACCGGACGCAAACCCACATCCGACAATGAGCGCGCTGAGCACCAGCAGAGCGACGAAGGCACCGCTCATGACCTCGCCAAACCCGAATTGCACCGGCTGGCCCGTCAAATACTTTTGCATCCAGGGCCAGGCAGGCGTCCCGAAGAATCCGAGTAAGATCGCGCAGGCGGCCAGAATGGTCAGCGGCACGGTCATAACGGGAGGGCTTTCGTGGGCCGGTTCGTGCGACCGGGAGGCGCCAAAGAAGACATAGATCATCTGGCGCGTCATATAGAAAGCAGTCAGAAACGCACCAATCACTCCGAGCAGGAATGGAACGCGCGAGCTTTCCCAATGCCAGGCCGAGTGGAGGATTGCATCTTTGCTCCAGAATCCCGCGAAAAATACGGGGACCCCGGCGAGTGCCATCATTCCCACGGCATAGGTCCAGAAGGTCGTAGGCATCGTCGCGCGTAATCCACCCATCTTCGAGATATCCTGCTCTTCATGGCTGCCGTGAATGACGGAGCCGGCGCCGAGAAAGAGAAGAGCTTTAAAGAAGGCGTGCGTCAACAAATGGAAGATTCCCACGGCCACGCCGCCAGTGCCGAGGCCAAGCATCATGAAACCAAGCTGGGACACCGTGGAGTAGGCGAGGATTCGCTTGATATCATTCTGGGCGACGGCGATCGAAGCAGCGAAGACGGCAGTTATCGCGCCCACCCAAGTGACAACAGTCAGGGCGGCGGAGGCCCCGGGGACGTTCAGGACATCAGCATCCATCAGCGGGTAAACACGCGCGACAAGAAAAACGCCCGCAGCGACCATCGTCGCGGCATGAATGAGCGCGCTGACCGGCGTGGGTCCTTCCATGGCATCCGGCAGCCAGACATGCAGCGGCACCTGGCCTGACTTACCGACCGCTCCGCAAAAGATTAAAAGCGAGATCAGCGTTGCTGAACTAATTCCGATGATGGCGGTCTTGGTAACCAGAACGCTCAGCGTATCGTATTCAAGGCAACCTTTGCCATTATCATAAAACAAGAGCGTTCCGGTCGCAGAATAGAGCCAGATCATTCCTAAAAAGAAGCCGATATCGCCAATTCGCGTGGTGATAAAAGCCTTCCTGGCCGCGGCCGCCGCGCTCGGTTTGAAAAACCAAAATCCAATCAACAGATAGGAAGCCAGGCCCACGATCTCCCAGCAGAAAAAGAGCAACAAAAGGCTGTTGGCAACGACTACGCCAAGCATTCCGGCGGCAAAGAGGGACATGAAGCAAAAGAACTTCGTATAATTGTCGTCATGCGCCATGTAGCCGGTCGAATAAATGAAGATCAGGAGCCCCACAAACGTTACCATGACGAGCATCGAGGCGGTCAATGGATCAAGAAGAAAGCCGAGCTTGAGCGAAGACGTGCCGAATTGGAGCCAGTCAAAATTCCAGTATTGTGGAGCGCCGGACACCAGCGTTTTGCCGAAAGCGGCCAGAGATAGAATCAAGGCGATCCCCATCGCGCCAATAGAAGCAAGAGCCGCCATGGCCCGGCTTGAACTCACAGCCAAAATCGCCGCGGCGGTGAGCGGAAGCAATGGGATGAGCCAAAGCAATTGCGCGCTCATGCGTTGGTTTGGCTTTTACCCGTGCAGACGCGTGGTTTCATCGAGGTTCGTGGTTTTGTAATGGCGATAAATCAAGATAACAAGGGCCAGGCCGACGGCGGACTCGGCGGCCGCAATCGCAATCGAAAAAAGGACAAAGATGTAGCCCGCGATGTTGCCGCTCGTTCCGAACTTCCAGAAAGCGATGAAATTCAAGTTAGCGGCGTTCAACATCAGCTCCACCCCCATGAGCACCACAATGGCGTTCCGGCGCGTCACCACGCCGCCGAACCCAATGGCGAATAGAATCACGGAAACCGCAAGGTATGCCTGGAGCGGTGACATGATCAGCCAGCCTCCGGAGGTGAGGAACGTTCAGGAAGTGCCAGGACGATCGCACCGAGCAAAGCAACGGTGAGGAGCACGCCTATAATTTCGAGCGGCACGACGTAGGAAGTCATCAGCGCGGTTCCTAATTCGCGGACGGATGGGGCGGTATTCCCAGTCCCCCGCAGCGCTAGTTGAGTCGAAAAAGCGCCGTTTAATAGAATCGCGGCCACGGCGGCACTGAGCGGAATTGAAAGAACCAGATTCGTGGCTGATTCCCCTTTCTTCTCCTCGGTGTTGTGCGTTAAGAGGATCGCAAAAACAATAAGAATTGCCACCGCGCCGACATAGACGAGGATTTGGGCGAAGGCGATGAAACCCGCGTTCAAATGAAGAAATAATCCCGCGACTCCCAAAAATGAGAGCGCCAGACAAAGCGCGCAATGCACCAGGTTGCGTAGCGACATCGCAAAGAACCCGCTCGCGATGGTGAACAGCGCCAGGATGTAGAATGAAGAAGGCATCAACTAGCAAACTTATAGGTGCGCTTACCGTACTGTCCTTTTTGAGTCAGGCCCTCGCCCAAAGCAAAGTATCCCGTCGCTACGATCAGGGCGGAAATCGACCAGCGGAAGCCTAAGATCGGAACAAAGCGCCACGCGGCGGCGGCGAGAATGTTGATGAGCGCCATCGGCAGCATGAACTTCCACGCGAAGTTCATGAGTTGATCCATGCGGACGCGTGGCATGGTCCCGCGGACCCAGATAAAGAAACAAACCAAGGCAAGCAATTTGGTGAAAAACCAGATCCAGGAGGGAATCCAATTAAGAAAAGAGAAAGGCGCGGTATAGCCGCCGAGGAAAAGCGTGATCCCAAGCCCGCAGATCGCGAAGAGCCCAAGGTATTCACCAAGGAAGAAGAGGGCGAACTTGAATCCGGAATATTCGATGTAATACCCGGCGATAATTTCGGATTCACCTTCAGGCAGATCGAACGGGGAACGATTAGATTCCGCCGCCGCCGCGATCAGAAAGACAATAAACGCCGCAAAGCCCCATGGCTTAAATACATTCCAATGCGCGATCGTGGCGGTGTAAGTATCCTGGGCGGAAACAATGGCCGCCGGCGAAAGTGTGCCGGATAACATCACAACCGGCACCGCGGATAGGATCAAAGGAATTTCGTAGCTCAGCATTTGGGCGATCGCTCGCATCGCGCCGAGTAGCGAGTACTTATTGCGGCTGGCCCACCCGGCCATGAACACCGCGAGTTCAGTGCCCGCTCCGACCGCGAAAAAGAAAAGCAGGGCCGCATCCATTTCGAGCGGAACCATATTCCGCCCGTAGGGAATGACGGAGAAAGCCAAGAGCGCGGGAATTACCAGCACAACCGGGGCCAGAAAAAAGATCACCTTTTCCGCTGCTCGCGGCTGGACGCTTTCCTTGAAGAGCGTCTTTAGGCCGTCCGCGACCGGTTGTAAAATCCCGTAGGGACCAACGCGATTCGGGCCGAGCCGGTTTTGGATTCGCCCAAGTCCCTTTCTCTCAAGAATAGTGGTAATGGCAAACAGAAGCGGAAAAACCGCCAGAATAGGAATGATCGAGAGCAGGACCGAAATAATAGGCTGGAATTCGAGAGGAGCCAAGTCAACCACGTGTCGCTTGGCTGTGACAAACACTTGATCGACCTGTTCGACGGCGGTCATACCTTGGGAGATTCCGCTGGTGGTGGTGCAGCCGCAGGTTTCGCCGTCTCAACCGAAGCGGCCGGCGTGGGCAGTGCAGGTTGCGCAACCACGCTCGCGACCGCTGGGGCAGGCTGAGAAGCAACAGTTGTAACCGGAGAAGCTGGCGCTGCGGGGGCCATAACCGGCTTCGGTGCCGGGGCGGCAGCCTTTGCTTTGGCCGCCTCGGCTTTTGCTTTCTCCTCCGCCAGCCGGGCATCGACGTCATTCGCTTCAGTCGGATGAATCGAGCGATAGTAATCGTTTGATTTCGCTAAATCCTTTTTCTTCAGGAGCAAATCGTCAAAGCGATCAAAACGGCTCAACTCATAGACCTGATCCATCTTGATCGCGTCGAACGGGCAGACTTCGACACAAATCTGGCAACTCATGCAAACTGAAATATCGATATCGAAAACCCGCGGGTGCTTTTGTGGTTTGCCCTTTTCGTCGCGTTCCAGGACGATATAGATGCATTGCGGCGGGCATTCCTTTTCGCAGATTTTGCAAGCGACACAGCGCAGGCCCTTCGTCGAGTCATTCCCATCAAAGACAAGAAACGGGAAATTGCGGGTGTTCTCCTTCAGAGGGAGCCGTTCCTCCGGGTACTGGACCGTGACCAACCGTTCCGGATCGCTATAACTGCCAATAAAGTTTTTGGCCGTTTCCGCGAGTCCTTTGATAAGTCCTGTGCCCAGCATAACTAACGGTCCACCTCACCTAACACAATATCCACGCTCCCAAGGATAATTACCGCATCGGCGATGGTCTGTCCAAGACACATATCCTCGAGAATCGTGAGATTGATAAAACTCGGCGGCCGCACGCGATAGCGATAAGGATTTTGCGAGCCATCGCTAATAACATAGAAACCCAGTTCGCCCTTAGGCCCTTCTATCCGGCCATAGGCTTCGCCAATTTTAGGCTTGAAGTTTCGCACCTTATATTTCGGATCGATAATTGGCCCGTCGGGAATGTCCTGAAGGGCTTTCTCGAGAATCTTCAACGATTCGCGCATCTCGAGCACTCGGATCATATAGCGATCAAAAACGTCGCCATGCTCGCCGAGGGGAACACGGAAGTCGAATCGGTCGTAAATTCCGTATTTATCCACCTTGCGAAGATCGTAATTGACTCCGCACGCGCGCAGCATCGGGCCGGTGACGCTGGCATTAATGGCTAGCTCCGGCTTGAGCACGCCAACGCCCTGAGTGCGGGCAATAAGAATCTCATTCTCGTTAAGAAGACTCTCGAACTCGTCCAGAAATTGCGGATAACGGGCCACCAAGTCGCGAGCCTCTTCCAGCCAGCCGGCCGGGAAATCCACACGGCAGCCGCCGAAACGCATGTAATTATACATCATGCGCGCGCCGCTCAGCGCCTCGAAGAGGTCTATGATCTTCTCGCGCTCGCGGAAGGCATACATAAGGGGAGTCCCGAGCGCCCCCATGTCCTGCAAAAGAAAACCTATAAGGCAGGTATGATTTTGCAACCGGGTCAGTTCGGCTAGAATCACACGAATATACTCGGCGCGCTCCGGCGGTTGAAGCCCGGTTAGCTTCTCGACGCTCAACGCATAGGCCCAATTATTGGTCATCGAGCAGAAGTAATCCAGCCGGTCCGTGTAAGGCATGCTGCCGAGATAGGTTGTATTTTCACCAATCTTCTCGTGATTTCTATGCAAGTACCCAAAAACGGGCTTGAGTTTCACGACCTGCTCGCCGTCCAGCACTACATCCATCCGAAACACCCCGTGAGTCGAAGGATGTTGCGGCCCCATCGACACCTCCAGCAGATCGCCCTCGAGCTTTCCGTCCGCCACATTCTTCGGCGTGACCGTGTAGCTTGCCGCGCCGCCTCCTCCCGCCGCTTCTCCGAGATAGTTGTTGATCGGTGTGGTCATCGGCCGGTGGCCCCTTCCATGGACGGCCAATGGCATTTCGATTTTGCGAGGACCTCGTCATGCGGCGTCGGCTCGTATTCGTAATCGTCCGGCTCGACATAATCCTTCCGCATCGGATGTTCCGTGTAGCCGTCCCACATCAGAATGCGCCGCAGGTCTGGATGACCATCAAAGCGGAGGCCGTATAAATCATAAATCTCGCGTTCCTGAAATTCGGCTCCGCGCCAAATCGGGGTGAGCGAGGGCAGATGCACATCGTCCGCGCGATTTCCGGTCCTCATTCGAATGATCACGGGCCCGTGTTTCAGGGTCATGGAATACAGGTGATAAACCACTTCCAGGCAGCCGAGGCGTTTCTTTTCGACGCTCTCTTCGACTTCCTTCTCGACGCCATCGACAATCTTCTTGACCTTGACCTTTTCTTTTGCGGTTTGGTCCAGCCAATCGATGCCAGTAACGTTCGAGGCATAGTCCAGCCGCAGCTCCGGATCATCTCGCAAAAACCTGGCGACCGTGAAACCACCCTCGTGATTCACCAGCAGCGAAGGCTGATTGCAAGGCGCGTCGTTCGGGACAATTTCCACACGCGCCCCGGGAACGGCCGCTTCAATCCGCGCTTTAATTTGGTCAATGGCGGGCAGCATCATCCTTCTCTCACTAACAAAGGCGGCTTCCACAGGGATGTGTTCCGCGGCGGCACCAGGTCCTTCTCGCCAAACTCCGGCACCGGGAATTCACTCGGTGCGTCCGGATCAAGATGTCGTGGCCGTCCGGGTCCGCTCATGGTTTGGCGGTCAATCTTCTGCTGGAGCGTAATAAAAGCGTGCAACAAAGCCTCGGGCCGGGGCGGACACCCCGGAATGTGCACATCGACCGGAAGATAACGATCAATCCCTTTCAGCACGTTATAACCTTGCTTGAACGGACCACCCGATATGGCGCACGCCCCCATCGCAATCACGTATTTGGGCTCGGGCATTTGGTTATAAAGCCGCACGACCTGCGGAGCCATCTTTTTGGTCACCGTTCCGGCGACGATCATCAAATCCGCCTGCCGCGGCGAAGGCCGGAAAACTTCGGCGCCAAACCGCGCCAGATCATAACGCGCCATGGAGGCAGCGATCATTTCGATGGCGCAACACGCCAGTCCAAATTGCAGCGGCCAAATCGAGTTCCTTCGGCCCCAATTGTAGAGGGATTCGAGCGTCGTCGTGAAAATTCCGTGCTTACCCAGTTCGCTCCGCAGGCCTTCGTCGATCATCCCGTTACCTCCAGGTGAGCACTCCTTTGCGCCAGGCCCAAACCAACCCTTCCACCAACAGAAGCAAGAAGACCATCATGGCCATAAACGCGCCAAAACTCAGGTTCATAAAAGCGGTGGCGAAAGGAAAAAGAAAAATCGTCTCGACGTCAAAGATCAAAAAGAGAATTCCATACAGATAATAATCCGAACGAAACTGAATCCACGCGTCCCCCTTCGATTTCAGGCCGCACTCATAAACATCCGTTTTGTCCGGCCCCGGTTTCGCGGGAGAAAAGTTTTTGCTCCAGAGCCACGCCAGGAAGAGAGGGGCGAGCGGAAAAAGAAACGCGATCAGCAGGAAGACCGCCAGAAACAAATTGGGACTATAGTCCGACTGCACGCCAAAAGTTAACCAGAAGCCACGGCCGCCACAAGAACGGATTCGAAAGGAATTTTGCGAAGCGATGCGTTTCGTTCACAACATCCTGTTTTGTCCTTTGTCGCGACCGAGACCCGAAATTAACGCTCGTCCAATTCCACCGGGGCCGGTATCGATT
Source organism: Verrucomicrobiia bacterium (assembly GCA_036002705.1). Taxonomy (GTDB): domain Bacteria; phylum Verrucomicrobiota; class Verrucomicrobiia; order Limisphaerales; family SXQI01; genus DASVNK01. The sequence continues at coordinate 616 of DASYTB010000371.1, read as the reverse complement.
CCAGCAGGCCCGCTGGATCGCCTCTGAAAAATGGCAGCGTGACGACGTAATTCCTCTTTTCATTGGCCACGAGAATTTCCGAATTCCCATGGAATGAAACCCAGTCGGCCAGGTTATCGACGAAGAGCGGCGGCGTGACGGCAACTCCAGTATGCGCATTCCAGACGCGAACTGTATAATCCCAGCTTCCAGTTGCGAGCCACTCGTCGTTCTCGTCGAAGGCCGCCCACCGGACTTGATCCTTGTGGCGCAAGGGCCCGGTCACGGGCTGCCCTTTCAGATTCCAAACGCGCGCGGTGAAATCCTCACTGCATGAGACAAAAAGCTCGCCCGAGTGCGAAAATGTGACAAAAGTGATTCCGTCGCGGTGCCGAGCACTGGCGGACAATTCCAGACCGGAAGCGTTAAACAGGTGGACCGAATGCGGAGCGAATCCATTGTCCCGAGTACCGATGGCGACGATAGTTTGCTTCGGATTTACCGAAATGGTTTCGACGGGGTCGGCCAGGAGCACGGCAAAGGTTTTTCCAGCGATCTTGCCCGTGACTTGTCCATTGGTGGCCGTCAGCCGTGTTTCACCGTTCCGAAACTCTCCCTTGGCTGGAAGAGTGATTGT
>DASYTB010000370.1:0-7931 GCA_036002705.1 Verrucomicrobiia bacterium | reverse complement strand
GCGCGGCCCTCGTCATCGAAGTCGCGAATCTGGTAGCATTCCTTGAGTAGTTCGCGGTTAAACTTCTCCCCGCCGGCTTTGCTCAGCTCCTCGTAATAGATGAAGGTGGGAAACCAGGCTTTGATGCTCACCGCGCGAGATTACGAAAATTGCCGAGCGACGTGCAAGCAATCGGAATGTTGATCTTCTCTGAAAGCTTTGCAGCGCTTGCTGCGATCCAAAGCGGTGCACCTCCACATCCCGAGGAAATGGTCGCCTGGCACACCGAAGACATGCTCGACGCCGCAAGCGGGCAGTCTTTGAATCAGATACTCACCGATTCGTCGTTTTCACGCAGGCGCGGCGTTGACGAGAAAAGACGCGAGCTACGACACGCCAAATGCCTGCCGAAGCATCTCGATGCTTTTGGGGACGGCGGTATCGGCATCCTGCTTGCCTTCGAATTCGAGCGAGACATAGCCGCGATATCCGACATTGGCGAGAATTCTCGCGATGCGCTTGTAGTCCAGATCAAGCGTGTACCACTCGCCGCCGCCGTAATACGTTTTGGCCTGGACGAACACCGCCTTGGGCGCGATTTGCTCCAGCTTCGGATAGGGATCCTCGAGAAAATTTCCGGTGTCCATCAAGCCGCCGAGCCAGGGGGACTTGATGGCATTCAGGATTCGGAGCAGCCCTTCGGGAGTGCGCGTCAGGCCCCAATGGTTTTCAAGGGCGAGCGTCACGCCGCATTCCTCGGCCTTGGGCAGACACTGCTCGATGCCATCGATGCACCATTTGAAGCCGTCGTCCTCCGTGTAACCCGGCAGCACAGGCTCCAACCCGCGCGCGGCCATGAGATCATCGAATGACTTGATCGTGTTCCATCGGCCCGAATTCAGACGGATGCACGGAATACCCATCTGGTAAGCCAGCTCAATACACTTGATGGTATGATCGACATTCTTTTTTCGTTCTTCGGCCGAAGCGCTGACAAAATTCTGGTGGATCGAGAGACAGATGAGGTCAATCCCGTTTGTGAACGCCGTCCGCTTCAGCTTCTGTAAATAGGCGCGCTCTTCTGAATCCATCTGCCGGTGGAGAACATCCACCCCGTGAACACCGATGGCGGCGGATTTTTCGATGACCGTTTCGATGGGCGCTTTTGGATCCCGGAAATGCCAATAGGAATAGGTCGAGATGGCAAGTTTGGGTTTTATGGCTGGCGGCAGCTCCGCAGAGTTCGTGCTCGGCCATTCCAGCAATCGAGCTCCCAAGACGACACTCGCGGTTTTGATAAAATTACGGCGTTTCATTTTGGCTGACCGGAGGTCTAACAGAAATCGGCGCTGCTCGAAATAGAATTTAATCGGAGGAGTGAAACGATTTCCAAGACTAGTTCTTACTCGGATTCTCCGGCATGTCGCAGGAGTTCGAGCTTCACAGCGCGGCCCAGGTAAAAGCCCGCTTCCTTCTCGGTACGGCCAATCGGAACGGCAATGGTTGTAATCAGTTTCCGCTCTTTCGCCTTGAGCAAAACACCTCCGAGTCCGAGAGCGGGCAAGCCTTGCAAACGTGCTATCTGTCGGCCGCGCTTTTCATCGATCCGCAACCAGTCTGCCTTGATCTCCCTGGCAAGGGCGATTGCCTCTGCGTCCCCGGAATCAAGATCGGTTCGGAGCAGAGAAATAAACCCTTGACTCCCGCGGCGTCCGGCGGATTTGTGTCCGCCCTTTTCATCACCAAGCCCCCGTCCTTCCGACGCCCAACGCATTTTTTCACTTATTGTTGGCCTGCCGCCGATCACTCACCAGGTGTCACTAATCTCTATGCAACCCTTCGCCCTCCCAAAACAGCTCCAGTCCCTGACCGACCAACAGCTCGTGGAACTCCACGACTGGCTCGATGATCCCGCCCTCACCGACAAGGAAATCCGCCAAAGATTCTCGACACCCACGCGCTCAAAATCGGCGATGCCACCTCAGCCGCTACGATGCCCGGCGCGCCCTCGCTGACGGCCTCATCGACCGCGAAGATACCGCGCGAAGCATCCGCGCTTTCCTCGCCATCCAGAATGCCGAGCCGATTCCGTTCGATCAGGCTGGCCTGGCTCTCGTTCAGGAGCGCGCCTTCGATCTTGTCTCCGCCCCAAAGATCACCGCGTCCATCCTCGCCACTCTCCACCGCGTCTTCCATTACAACACCGCCCGCGCGGATTACGAGCGCCGTCACGCCCAGTCCGAAAAACGCCTCCTCCAAACCGATCGCCGCAACGAAATCGCCGAACGCGCCGTCAAAGTCCGCGAAGAAGAACTCGCCGACCGTCGCACCCTCCGCGCCTCCCCAACCATCTTAATCCTAATCTCTCTTCCAATCCGCAATCCGTGCCCCTACGGCGAGTAGTCCACAATCCGCAATACCTCACGAGAGAAGTCCTCTGTCTCAAAAACCTCTCCGACCCCGAACAACTCTAAATCCTCCGCCCACGCCTCAAACTCTGCCGAAGCGTCAGCCTTGACTACGCCGGCCCCGGCATCGGTCTCGGCGATTTACTCCACCGCATTTGGCGGTGGTGGGGCGACGCTCCCGCGGAGCCACTGTAAAATCAAACTCTGCCCCTTCACCGCGCCGTTCAAAGCCGAACTCTTCCCGCGTCTCGCCGCCGCCCTGGAATCCCGCCAGCTCCTCATCCCCATCGCCCGCGACATCCGCGAAGAACTCCATTCCATCTATCGCATCACCACCAACTCCGGCCAAATCCTTTATCGCGCCCACCTGACTCCCGACGGCCACGCCGATCGCACCACCGCGCTCGCCCTCGCCCTCCGTGCCGCCCAAACCGCGCCCGTCTCCCCGTGCGCCACTTCCGTTGGCCCCAAATATCGTATCTTCGGCGGCACCGGTCACGGCCGTACCCTCTACAATTCCGGAAGGACCTCACGCCACTCCGAACGAACCCTGGGCATTATTTATTAAACTGCTTTTGAAAAACTGGAACTTACTCAATTCGCTCAAACTCGGCGCGAAATATGTTCCCGAGATTGACGAACAGGATTAGGATCGAGCTATGTTGCTGACCGAAAAAGAGTGCAAAGCGATTTGCGAGAAACTGCTCGCTCTGACCAAAGCCGATGACGCGGAGGTCAGCGTCGGCAGCAGCGATTATTCTCACCTCCGTTTCGCGGCGAACGGGTTCACCACCAGTGGCCGCAGCCAAAGCGCTTCCGCCAGCATCACCGTCTGGATCGACAAAAAGCGCGGCTCCGCCAGCGCCAGCGATGTGGATGATCAGTCGCTCAAAATGGCCGCCGAGCAGGCCGAAAAACTCGCCCGCATTTCTCCGGTGGATCGCGAATACGTCCCGACTCTCGGCCCGCAGCAGTACAAACCAGTGAGTGGCTATGCGGAAAGCACGGCCGAAATTTCTCTTCCGGATCGCGCGCGCGGCATCGATGAAATTATCCGCTCCTGCGAAAAAGAAGGGGTGATCGGCGCGGGGTTTCATCACTCCAGCGCGGATTCCGGTGCTTTCGCGACGAAAAATGGCGACTTTCAGTTTGAGCGTTCAACTCTCGTGAGTCTCTCCGTCACCGCGCGCACGCCGGACGGCGGCAGTTCCGGCTATTTTTTGCGAAATCATTTCGACGTGGCGAAACTGGACACAAAACGCATCGGCCAGCAAGCCATCGAGAAAGCCCTTCACTCGAAGAATCCAAAGGTGCTCGAGGCCGGGAGCTATCCCGTGATCCTGGAACCGCAGGCCGCGGGCGATCTCGTTCATTTTGGCTTCGACGCCCGGAGCGCGGATGAAGGCCGCAGTCCATACTCCGCGCCGGGCGGCAAAACCCGCGTCGGCGAAAAAATCTTCGACGAGCGGATCAATGTCTATAGCGACCCGTGGCATCCCGAACTCCCCGGCTCATCCGCCGCTCAGGCCGGAATTCCGGCTGAAAAAATCCATCTCGTGCGCAACGGCGTTCTCGAACAACTGCACTACTCGCGTTATTGGGCGAAGGAAAAAGGCAAGCAGGCAACGCCCGGCCCGGTCAACACGATCATCGAAAGCTCCGGCCCCGCGAATAGCCTCGAAGAGATGATCAAGGCCATGGATCGCGGCCTGCTCGTCAGCCGCTTTTGGTACATTCGCGGGGTCGATCCCAGGACTGCCTTGTTCACCGGTCTCACCCGCGACGGCGTCTGGTACATCGAAAAAGGAAAAATCCAATATCCCGTCCGCAACTTCCGCTTCAACCAAAGCATTCTCGAACTCCTCGCGCCCGGTAACGTGGAGATGATCGGCCCCTCCGAACGCATCAGCGGTTCTGAGAGCCAGGGCAGCAGCGCGGCCATGGTGCCCGCCCTCATGGTCAAGCAATTCCATTTCACATCCCAATCTGAAGCGGTGTGAGGCGCTTCCTCTGTGGCCACGGAGACAGGAGTCCTCCTCCTGTCCGCCGCCCCTATTGCCCTTTTCCAGCGAAAGCCGCATCATTGCCGAAAGAGGAGGGAAGTGCATGGCGGCCATGTTGCCAGTAGGCCAGAAAGCACCGGGTCAAAACCGTACATTGATTTTTGTCGATGAGGGAAACCTCACCGGGATTTGCAGCAAGCTGAATCGTTCCATCGATTGGGTGAAGCTTCGGGAAAATCTTTCCCGGGATAAGCAAGTCATTGAAATGTTTGTTTATGCCGGGCTCCCGCCCGCCACCCCGGAATGGACCGAGTTTCGGCAGAAGCGGGAACGCTTCCTGCACTGGCTTGAGGGCGAGGGTTTTTTTGTCGTCCGCAAACCGGGTCGTCCCACCACGCCGCAAGCTTACAAGGCGAATGTGGATGTGATGATGGCCGTCGAAGCGACCGAACTTTCTCTGGAGCTGCGGCCTGATACGATCATGCTCGTGACCGGCGATGGCGATTTTGGTTTCCTGGCGTGCCATTTGCGGCGGCGCGGAATACACGTGGAAGTGGCGGCGTTCGAGAATAACCTGAGCGACGACCTGAGAATTTCCGCCAATGCGTTCATCGATTTGTCCAAGATCGTCAAACATTTTGATTACCAGCGAGCCCCCGATGAGCTTCGGCCCGCTGGGGTGGAGGGTTTCGTTGGGAACAGTTGAAGCCCGGCGCCGCGGAAAGTCGGCTTTCGCCTGGCATGAAACAGATCGAACAGGCTTGATTCGGACGCCTTTGTTCGTACGATTCTGCCCGCATGGCTCTTGTTCGAAGCCTTGAAATGAATGATTCGGTCTTTTGCCTTTACCACCCAGGGAAAGCTGCACTCGGAGAACATTGATTTGTTCCTGATGCCCACTTTGCTGGCGGATACGAATCTCTTTCTCTGGGTGGATCTGGAAAAGCCGACGCCTGAGGAAACCAAGTCAATTCTAGAGGGCGTTTTTCACTTTCATCCACTCTCGATCGAGGACTGCGTGATCGTATCGCCTTCGCCCAAGGTCGAGGAATATACTCCCAAGGAGGATGATCGTTTCGCGCCCTACCTGTTTATTGTCATTCACGCCGTGGATTACAGCCGGCGCGATGGGGTTTTTGCGACCAGCGAACTGAACTTCTTCCTCGGAAAGAACTTTCTGGTGACCTTTCACGAGGTGCCGCTCAAGAGCGTGCATTTAACGGAGGAACTCTGCCTCAAGAGCACCGTGCAGATCGCGCGCGCGCCGGATCGGGTGGCGCATACTCTTTTGGATTCCATCGTCGAGAATTACAAACCAGCGCTGGATGAACTTTCCCTTGAGATCGATGGCTTGGAAGAGGCTGCGCTGCAACGCCCCGACAAGCAGGTGTTGAATAAACTCATTCAGGCCAAAAAAGAGGTTTTTCATCTGCGGCAGATCATCGGCCCGCAACGCGAAGTGCTGGCCCGCTTCGCGCGCGGCGAGTTCAAATTGATTCGCGCTCATTTGGTTCCCTATTATCGGGATGTTTACGATGGGCTTTTCCAAATCAACGAATTGGCCCAAAGCTATACCGATTCCCTCACCGGAATCTTGCAGGTCTATTTGAGCATGTCCTCCAATCAAACGGGTGAGGTAGTGAAATTGCTCACGCTCATCACGGTCATCACCACGCCGCTGATGATTGTCGGGACATGGTACGGGATGAATTTCGAGGACATGCCCGAGCTGAAATGGAAGCATGGTTATCCCATCGCCGTCGGAGTGACACTGGTCTGGACCGCGCTCACCTTTTGGTATTTCAAGAAGCGAGGCTGGTTAAACAGCTAGTCTGAGCCATGCCTCCTAAATCAAACTTTCTCGACAAAGTCCTGGGCCGCATTGGCCGCCTCGACGCGGAAGGCCTGCAAACCGTGGTCCAACGGCTGGCCCGCGAGCGGAGTTTTCTCGAGACGTTATTTAACACCATCGAGGACGGCATCCTGGTCGTGGATGAGAACGGAAAGATCATTTATTTGAATTCGGCGGTGACAAAGCTTCTCGGCGTGCAATCGGGAGCGGCCGAGGGCCAACTGGTCTCGCGCTATTTGCCCGAATTTGACTGGCAGCATTTGATGACGATCGATTCGCGGGCGGGTGCGCGCGTGATTCGGCAGGAGCTGGAGATCACCCTTCCCAAACCGCGATTCCTCCATCTTTATGCTTCTCCCCTGGATGGGGAGCAGAGCGGGAGCGCGGGCGTGGCCCTCATTTTGCACGATGCGACCGAGGCGCGGGCTCAAACCTATCAGGCCATCGAGCACGAACGGGTGCAGGCGCTCACGTTGCTGGCGGCGAGCGTGGCGCACGAAATCGGGAACCCGTTGAATGCCTTGCATATTCATTTGCAGCTCATGGAACGAGAGCTTAAAAAGCTGCGGCCGGACGAGACGGCCGCCGAAGGGAAAACCGTTGGGCGTCCCGAGCTTTCGGGCGGCGGACTGGCCCGTCTCCATGAGTATGTTCAGGTGGCGAAGGGAGAAATCACGCGTTTGGATACGATTGTGACGCAATTTCTCGATGCCTTGCGGCCAAAAACGCCGAAATTGGCCCTGGATTCGCTGAATAAGGTGGCGCGGGAATCAATTGACCTTCTTCGTCCGGAAATCGAGAATCGCGGGCAGAAAGTCGTACAGAAGCTTGCGCCTTCGCTTCCGGAGGTTCCGATGGACTCGGCCCAGATTCAGCAGGTTTTGGTGAACCTGATGAAAAACGGAGTGCAAGCGATGACGCGGGGCGGGATGCTGACCATCCAGACGGGAGCGAGCGAGGATGCGGTTTGGATGAGCATCACCGATACCGGCAGCGGAATACCGGACGAGAAGTTGAATCGGATTTTTGAACCGTTTTTTACAACGAAAAAGAAAGGCTCCGGATTGGGCCTGATGATTGTGCAGCGGATTATTCGCGACCATGCGGGACGCATTGATGTCGAGAGCAAGCCAGGGCAGGGTACAACTTTTCGCGTATGGCTCCCCCGGCACGAGCGCGCGCCTCGATTATTGCACGCGGGAGAAACGCCGCCCGCCGGGGAGGAACGGGCGTAATGGCGGCCAAACCTACGCTCTTGGTGGTGGACGATGAGAAAACCCAGCGCGAGGGGTTGCGCGCCGCCCTGGAAGATAATTTCGACGTGTATCTTGCCGATTCCGCGGAAGCGGCGATTCCTTTGCTGGAGAAAGAGCATTTCGATGTTTTCCTCACCGATTTCCGAATGCCGAAGGAAGACGGCATGCGTTTGATCGAGCGGGCGAAGTCGCTTTCCCGTCCGCCGGTCTGCATCCTCATGACGGCCTATGGCTCGGAAGAAACCGCCGTCGAGGCGATTAAACGAGGCGCGGATGATTACATCGCAAAGGCGAAACTCAATATCGATGAGCTGGAGTTCCGCATTCGCCGCGCCTTGCGGCAGCAGAAACTCGAGTCCGAAAACCAGGAGTTGCACCAGCAACTCGACGAGAATTACGGCTTGGAACACATCATCGGGCAGTCTGAGGTCAT
>DASYTB010000369.1:0-17755 GCA_036002705.1 Verrucomicrobiia bacterium | reverse complement strand
TCACAAAATAACTCTCCATCCAGTCCGTAGGATGAGGCGAAGATCGCGCGCATTGAGGGAACGCCGCCATTGTCAGCCGGTTCGATCAGCAACTCGGAAAGCACATTCTGATGATTGAACCACTGGAAGCCAGCTTCCAGGCAATCCGCAAAACGAAGGATGACCCGAGTGTGTTTCTGGAGCCGGTAGAAACCTCGGGCGTCCACCTCGGATGTCATTTCGAATACGTGAATCGTCGCGGTCACATCGAAGCCTTTCGGGGTTCGCTCATAGGTAAGTGACCAAACCTCCGCGTCATGAAATGACGGCCAGCGTCCGAAGATTGATGCGAGTGCTTCAGCGTTTTCGATATCAGGTTTCACGATAGTTGTGCCGCCGAACCTTAGGCGTCATTGGATTTGTAGGTATGTCGCTGGCCGTGATCGATCCAACTTGCCTCGCGCGACTCATAGTCGTAACAGAAGCCTCTACGCTGAGCTAGTACCCACGAGATTTGATACAAGATCGAGCCGATAATCGCGAGACCAAAAGGAATCGAGAAAATCCAGAGGAGACTCGCGCGGAATTCCCTGACAATTCTGCGATAACCAAGGTAAGCCGTAACGCCGAAGACGAGGAACAGCGCGACAAACCCCAAAAGATCAGAAAACGCGTGCAATGCATAACCAAGCGGCGTGCATTTCTGCTTGCCGATGCGTTCCGCCTCGTTGTCCCACATTGGATTGATGAACAACATCGCTCTAGAATGCCTTACCTTAAGGATCGTATCTGGCAGACTTGCCGCTGCAAGCGAGATGTTCTCCAGCTTCTCCAGCATCCGCAGCCGGTCTGCCACATGCTCCTCGGTTGAACCGCGTCCAAGTCTTAAAGCCGGATGCCCGTCGAGGTCTTGTTTCCCACAGCAGGACACCCCTTAATCGACAGATGCCGCGAATCGCACTGATGACAATTACCTCCATTACCTCAATTACCTCACACCAGGCTTTTTTTCCTTGAGGCCACAGGCCCATTGCTTTGAGACTGTCCTTTCGGAACTTGTCAGCCAATCTCAGAGCCATGTTACAAATCCGCACCCCTAACAGATTTCGCCTTGCGCTTTCTATCGCTGTCGTCGTTCTCAGCTCGTGTCCGATTGTTGCCCAAACAACCAATAATCCTGTTGAAGACCATCTCAAGGGCCTCGAAGAATCCCTGCGCTACGCCGACGAGCATCTCGCCAAGGCCATTGACGATCTCATCTGGTTGAGGCGACTGGAAGAAGTCGCGGTCATCGATAAGGTTCGTTTCACTGGCCCTCCGTCGCATGTGACGAACAACCCCACAGCCCAGAGCGCAGGCAATCCTCTCGTGGTCATCGCTTACACTTTCATTCCGAAAGCGCGGCCGGAGAAAATCCCGCTCCTCGTTTACGTCCACGGCGGAGTGCATAGCGATTTCCGGACGGCGGACGAGATGCACATTACCCGCGAATTGCTCGAACAAGGCTATGCCGTGATCGCGCCGGAATACCGCGGCAGCACCGGCTATGGGAAAGAGTTTTGGGAACAGATCGACTATGGCGGCCTCGAAACAGAGGACGTTTTCGCCGGCAAACAATGGATGGTCGAGAACCATCCCGAGATTGATCCAGAGCGTGTTGGAATTCACGGTTGGAGCCACGGCGGCATGATCACGCTGCTGAACATCTTCGACCATCCCTCGGATTACAAAGCCGCTTACGCCGGCGTCCCCGTGAGTGATCTCGTCGCGCGGATGGGTTACAAGGGCGACGGTTATCGCGCGCTTTTTGCCGCGCCGTATCACATCGGCAAAACCGCCGAAGACAACGTCAAGGAATACCGCCGCCGCTCACCCGCCTGGAACGCGGAAAAACTGCAAACTCCTCTTTTCATTGAAACCAACACCAACGACGAAGACGTGAATGTGCTCGAAGTCGAACACCTGATCCAGGCCTTGAAAGCCGCTGGCAAAAATTTCGAATCGAAAATTTACACCAACGCCCCAGGCGGCCATCAATTCAATCGGCTCGACACAAAACTCGCCAAAGAATCCCGCGCCGGAATCTACCGCTTCCTCGCCCGCTACTTAAAGCCACCGAATCCGGCGAAGAGTGAGTAATGACCCGCGAACCGCTAACCCTGTTGAATTGATTGGCCCCGATCCTCTACGAAATCAATACGCGCGCCTGGCTGCGGGAGCTTTCGGAGCGGGAAGGCCGGCGCATCACCCTTTCGGAAATTCCGGATTCAGAAATCGAGCGCTGGCGGAAGCTGGGCTTCACGCACATTTGGCTGATGGGCGTGTGGCAGGTCGGCCCGCGGGCTCGCGCTGAAGCCCTGAAGCACTGGCGCTCCCACTGGCGCAAGGAAATCCCCTCAAGCGAAGAGGATGTGGAAGGTTCGCCTTATGCGATCCAGGAGTATTCGGTCGATGCGCGGCTCGGCGAACCGTTGAGCCTTTTAATGCTGAAAGAACGGCTCAGCCGGGCTGGCTTGAGGTTAATCCTCGATTTTATCCCAAACCATTTCGGCCTGGACTGCTCCGAACCGGAGCGTTATCCGGCACGCTTCGTGCGGGCACAGTCGCTCGTGCCGGGAACTTTCGCGCGCGAAACGAAGTTCGGGATACGGTACTTCGCGAATGGGCGCGATCCCTATTTTCCGCCGTGGAGCGATACGGTGCAGTTGGATTACCGGGTGACTGAAACGCATGAAACGATGTCCACCCTGGCACAAACGATCAGCATGTACGGGCATGGTTTGCGTTGCGACATGGCGATGCTGCTGCTGCCGGAAATTTTTGCGAAAACCTGGCGTGATTTTCCCTGCCAGGCGGCGCACCAGACCACCCGGCTTTTTTGGAAGGAAGCGATTCCGAAAATCCGCCTGCTTCAACCGCACGTGGATTTAATCGCGGAGGTCTATTGGAACCGGGAGCAGGAGTTGCAGGAGGCCGGGTTCGATTACACCTACAACAAACGCGTTTACGATTTTATCGTCCGGCGGCAACACACGGATTTAAGCGAATTCCTGGCCAGTTGCTCGCCGGGGTATCTGAACCGAAGCGTGCATTTCATTGAGAACCACGACGAACCTCGCGCGGCCTCGTTGGCCGGTTTGGACCGCCAGAAAGCCGCGGCGGCGCTGGTTCTTTTCCTGCCGGGGATGGCGCTGCTGCACGACGGGCAACTTGAAGGCCGAACCGTTTTCGCCCGAATCCAAATGAATCGCCGCGCGCCCGAAGAGCCCAATCCGGAAATCGCGAAGTTCTACGAAGAGATACTCACCGTGCTGCAGAGCACCCACATTCGCAGGGGCAAGCCGGTCGTCCTTCAAAACGGAAACGGAGGGCCGAACGCGATTGTGGCTGTCAAATGGGAAGCTGCCAACGGAGAAACGGATATCGGCATCGTGAATTTAGCCGAAGAGGAGGCGATCTTCAGGATTGCCGGCGAACCGAAGGAACGGCTCTCGTTCATTTATTCAACAAAGCGCGAGGCAGTCGGACTTTCGAGCGATGCGGCAGCAGTGCTCATTCGGCTTCCTGGGGAAAGCGGCCACATCATTAGAATGGACGCGCGATGAGGGCGGTTTTATCTCGAACGATGAAAATTATGAAAATGATCGGCTTCTTGATTATCTCTGCCCTGCTTGCGACCAACGAGGTTGGCGCCACGGCGGTGGAGCGCGACTTCATCCGGAAGCCGGGCCACTATTCTTTGGACGCGCAAGGAAGCGCGGTGACGATTACCCAGGAGCCGGCGGGTTCATGGACGCTTAAGGTCACGTGGCGTTCAGGCGATGCCACGTCATCCGTCGCGCCGGAGGATTGCATTCGCGGCGAGGGCTGGTTTGTCTTCGTTGAGACGCCAAGCCGAATCTGGGTTTTCAACGGCATTGACGAAGGCGTTCTCCTGTCGAACTCCGAGAAGGAATCCGGGGCCAAATGGTTTCCGCGCGCGGCGCTGGGCAATTGCCCGCAGAAGTTTTGGGATGCCCTGCCGCAAGAGATTCGCGCCAAATATCCGAAGGTGGAGCGTGCCGGTGCTGGGGCGCCGCACGGAGATTGAACTTGAACGATGCTCGGCGCGCGGAGCCGGTCTGACCAATCTCACCGTGGCAGTCGGAATCCTTCCAAATTGCTTTCAGGCCATGTTTCCGAGAGATTCGCGCGTTCTGAAATGGAAAAGACAGGTTGGGGGCGGGGTGGTTGGGTTTATCGGATTCATGCTTTCGCCGCTTTCGTGGTGGAATGATTTATTCGTCAATGTTCCGCTGGCCCTGGCGTTTGCCTGGATGATCGCGTTCTTCGCGCCGCGGCTGTTCACAGCGAGTTTCATCGTGGGCTACTGGATGACAAACGTGCTTGGGTTCGTGCTGATGCATAAAGCGGGGACGATGATCATGGGGAAGGATGAGTGGCGCTACGACCGGAAAAGTCTGGCGAAAGACCTGGCGATTTCACTGCTTTACACGCTGTTGATTGTCGCTTTGATCTATTTCCGTGTGTTCAAGCCGGTTCCTGAGTATTTGCGCAAATGAGCGAATCACATTTTGACGTGATCGTGGCGGGGCTCGGCGCGATGGGCTCGGCGGCGCTGTATCATCTCGCGCGCGCGGGGGTGAAGGCCCTGGGGATCGATCGATTCGAGCCGCCGCATACGCTTGGTTCTTCTCACGGCGAAACGAGGGTGATTCGGGAGGCGTATTATGAGGATCCGGTTTATGTGCCGCTGGTGCAGCGCGCTTACGAATTGTGGGCGGATCTGGAGCGGGAATCGGGTGAAACGCTTTACGTGAGAACGGGCGGGTTAATGATCGGGCTGCCTGAAAGTGACGTGGTAAGCGGCGCGTTGCGGAGCGCGAAGGAACATCATCTCCCTCATGAGCTTCTGAACAGCGCGGAAATCCAACGGCGTTTTCCAGGGCTGCATCCCGAGCCCGGCATGGAGGGCGTGCTGGAGCCGCGGGCAGGAATTCTTTTTCCCGAAAAATGTCTCGCGGCGCATTTGAAATTGGCGAAGGAGGCGGGCGCTACCATTCGCACGAATGAACGGATTCTTGATTGGGGTTTCAGCGAGCAAGAGGTGAGGGTTCGGACCGGAAGCGGCGAGTTCCACGGATCGAAGCTGATTTTGGCGTGCGGTCCCTGGCTGCCCGGCCTGCTCGAGGAGCAGGCCGCAACTTTGCCGGGGCTAAATTGGCGGATCGAGCGACAGATACTGCTTTGGTTCAAGGCGCTTGAACCAAAGCTGTTCACGCCGGATCGATTTCCGATTTATCTTTTCGAATACGAGCCGGGCAAGACGTTTTACGGATTTCCGGATTTGGGCTCGGGCGTGAAAATCGCATTTCATCACCAGGGCGAGACGACTTCGCCGGAGACGATTGACCGGGAGGTGCGGGAACGTGATATCGAGAAGATGCGCGGTATGTTGCGGGGCTATTTGCCCGAAGCGAATGGCGAGTTTTTGCGCGGGACGGTTTGCATCTACACGAATACTCCGGACGCGCATTTCGTGGTGGACCATCATCCGGCGAGCCAACGGGTGATCCTTGCGAGTCCCTGCTCGGGACATGGGTTCAAATTCGCGAGCGTAATTGGGGAGGTGCTGGCGGGATTGGCCGCAGATAAGAAACCGCGAGTGGGTCTGAAACGTTTCTCGCTGGCCCGTTTTCCGTAGTCGATTCTCAAAATCGAGAGAGGCAGCGATTATGCTCCAATAAATATGAATGCGAGCAGGAAGGCTATACCCCTATGAGTAGTTATGGAAGCTATGTCTATCCTCGCTCCGAGCGAGCGGTGCGTGAGCGCGAAACTCCAGCTTTTCCTGCGGCTTTGGAAGGCGCGTCAGAAATATGAGCATCTGGGTCCCTTTGGCGGCAGCGGCCCGGACCGCATTCGCTTTCATTTATCCTACCTTAAAATATGCTGGGCGAAGGTCATTGAATTTCAGCGTGCGATTGGGCTCGAAATCATCCATTTCATGCCGCGAGATCAATTCGAAATGATTTATGTGGTCAGTGCTTTCATCGATCGCGAATTGAACGCGCCGCAGAACACGGTCCTGGATGTGGGCGGGAAATGGCAGATTTACCAAACGGCCTTGAGACGCCTCTCCTATGATTTGAACCCGTTCGATTTTGGCGAAACTTGCTCGCATTGCGCGGAGCAGATTCGGAGCTTGTGCGAACCGAGGGCGATGCAAATCGCACCGCTTGCCCTGCCGCCGAGGATTGACTTAAGCCGGCAACGGCTGGTCATGCAAAGCGCTTAGTTGCGCTTTGGCCGAGCCGCGGGTTGAACTACTCCGAATCTTCGGGCTCGGGTTTGTCGAGGTAATCGCCGGGCGGAAGTTTTTCGTAACCCCGAAAATGCTCGGGCCGAAGCGGATCGGAAATGCGATGTTCTTCGCCGAGCCATTTGCCAAGATCCACCAGCTTGCAACGCCTGGAGCAGAACGGGCCGTATGGTTGGTCAAACCATGGCCCTGCTTTTTTACACGTAGGACATCGAACATCGCGCCCGGCGCTCACGAGGAAATATTAGCGCAAGAAGCGCCGGGCGCAAAATGGCCGGTCGGCTGCGAATAAACAACATCTCGCCTCCGTTACGGAACGATAGTGCCACCGGGGCCGATTTGAACAGGGACTAGCTTCGTACCGGGTGTTATTATGGTCCCTGCAGGCACCAGGACCGTTCCGCCGGAGCCAGAGCCGATGGCGACCCCAGCGGGCGGTGTGCCGGGAACGGCGGCGTTGGCGCCGTTGTTGATAGCGAGGGCGCGCGTAAAGGTTCGCAGGATGAGGTCCAGATATTTGGTGAGGAAGCGGTACGGGCTGAATGGAACATAAACAATATCCCGCGGTTCGAGGCGAACGTCTGGCTGCTTACCGCGCATGACCTGGGCGAGATCGATAATGGCGATTCTCGGGTCGTCTAGCGAGCCGCGCACAATCGCCACGTGACTCAGATAGGCGTTATTGATCGGGCCGCCTGCGTCCGCGACGGCCGCAACCAAAGTATTGTGCTGGCGGAGCACAGCCTTGGGCGAGCGGACCGCGCCAAGCACATAAATGTCGCGGGAAAAGGCGGAAGGAAAATAAACGAAATCGTCGGGCTCGAGATAAATATTTTGGGACATGTCGCCGTAATGGAGCAGGCGCTCGATGTTTACGGGCAGGCGCTCACCATTTCGAACGACGAAACTATTCGAAAGGTCCGCGAGGTCCTCGGTGGTTCCGGACGCAGAAGAGCTGAGCGTTCCGCCGGCGAGCGAAATCGCTTCCAGCAAGGTCATGGGCGCGCTCATGGGATAGACACCCGGTTTATCGACCCGGCCGAGCAGCCACACGCGCGTGCTGTCGATGCCGCGAAGTTGAACCGAGATAATCGGCGCCCGCAAAAGGTCCCGATCTTTCAGCTCCTTTTCAATTCGGTCCTTCGCCTCGGTGAGACTCAATCCCCAGACATCGATGCCCGGAAGGACGTAAAAGTAGATTTTACCGTCCGGCCCGACAGTGGCCTGCTCACGACTGCCGGAATCGCCGACGATCTCGAGTTCGAGATGGTCGCCGGGTCCAATTCTGTAGAAGTCCGCAGATGGCTTCAGCCAATCGGGCCGAATGCGGTTGGTGCTCTCGACGGTGGTGAAGTTGGTAATGGCGGCCGCGCCGTTGGTGTGACCCGTGGGATAGCGGTACGCGCGCGCGTCAAAGTCCGGTCCCTGGTGCGTGACGTAGCATCCCGATAAAAGGCTCCCCGCGCAGACGAGTAAAAGAGCCAATCCCCACTTTTTGATCCTCATTATCTCAGCTTCGGCAACAAACGTGTCGTGATGATCGGGCTGAAGCTCGCTCCAGCCCAGGCGGTCATGGCTCCCTCGATGAAGGCTCCCGCGGCCTCGTCCAGGATGTCTTCAGCGTAGATCCACGGGCGGTGACCGACATAAACAATATCCCGCGGCTGAAGTTTGAAGTCCTTAACTCGCGCGTCGAGCACTCCCCCGGTATCAACAACGAACGTTTCGGGTTCATTGAGCGACCCGCGCACCACCAGCACGCGGCGCTTGTAGGCTCGCTCATCAAATCCGCCGCGATCCGTTATAGCAGTAACTACAGTGGCATTAGGCAGAAAGCCGATGGGCCCAGGACTGACGACCTCGCCCAAAACGTAAATGTCATTGGCAGCCGTCGAGGCGAAATAGATGTAGTCGTTGGGCTCGACCAGCGCGTTTTGCGATAAATCTCCTTCGAGAAAAAGTTTTTCGAAATCGATCGGCGCCTTTTGTCCGTTTCGAATGAGAAAACTGTGACCGAGATCCGCCATCTCGACCGTGGTGCGCTGGTACAGGCCGGTTTCCAGACCCTTCGCGCGCGCTACGGCTTCGACCAGGGTCAAGGGGCGGTCGAGAGTGTACGCGCCCTTCGCGTTCACTTTCCCGAGCATGAAGTACTTTTTGCTGCTGTAGGAGACGGGCACGACCACGACGGCTGGCGGCACGTCGTTATAGTAGCGTGCGAGAGCGTCCGCGATCTTTTGCCGAAGTTCATCGATGGTCAGCCCCACGGCGGGAATGCCGCTGGCGTAGAGATAATTGATGCGGCCATCTGGTCCGATAAAAACATTGGTGCGGCTGAACGGCCCGAAGACCGTGTTGCTGTAGATGTGAATATCAACAATGTCGCCTGGCCCGAGCGTGAGACGTTCCTGCCATTGGGCGCGCTTGTGCTTGGCGTTCGCGCTGAAGGCGAGGGGCTCCGCTTCGTCCGGTTTCGCGACGGCCATCCGCAGCTCGGATCCTGGTGGATTATTTTGGGCCGCGCTCGAAGAGACAAGTTGCAGAGCGGCGCCCAGCAGAGCGACCGCGGCGGCGCGGCCAAACCAGCGGGTGAAACGTCCGCTGATGAAGGGCGGCGGCGCGTGATTCAAGACTGCCCCAACGAGTTTGCACCGCGCGTTGCGCAAGGTTTCAAGGTGCTTGATGGTGTCCGCGGAATCGGCCATTCCACTGCCAGCCAGCCAGATGACCTGAGGCAGATGCTCCGCGAGAAGGATCGCTTCGCTTTCGCAGGCGGGGGGCAGTTCGATGAAGATTACGAGATCCTCGATTTTCTTCCAGTGTTCCAGGGCCTTCTGCCATTGTTTACGGCGCTCGAGATTCCAGGCCCAGCCGGGTAGCGGAATATGGACCACCGGTTGTGCATTGGGAGCTTCCAGTTGTTCGGCGACTTTGGCGGGGGCACTCAGAACGTTGCCGCCCAAAGTCGTGCTCGGGTCGGACAGATTGCCCTGGGCGATCTGAGTTTCGGCTGGGGCGTCGGCACGCAAGGTTGTTGTTTGGGCTGGTTGGGTTCCCTGTGAGGGTCGCGGCTTAATCTCAGCAGATTTGGAGGCCTCTTCTTTTTCTTTTGGCAAATCGTCTCCCGCCGAGGCGGCGGGGGGCCGCGTATCAACGGTGAGGACACGCAACCCTCTTTGGCTGGCGGCACTCACGAGTAAATTCACCCATGTGGAACGGCCCTCGCCATGATTTGCCGAAATAATCCCGCAAACGAGGGATTGATCGCCGCCCCGGCTTAGTTTGCCTTTCAACTTCGTGAGCGTGCGGAAGGCCCACTCGACTTGCGCCGCCGCGTTCATTTTCCGCAAATCACCCAGGGTCGCGAGAACCGGCAGGTTTGCGACGCGTTTGATGTCCTCGGGTGTTCGCAAGGTGGTATCAAGCATTTCGGTGAGCAAAACAATGGCAAGCGAGACGAAAAGACCAATAATACCGGCCACAACAGCCATGAGCGAGACCTTGATCCACCGGCTCTTATAGCCAATGTTCGCCGCGGTCACCTCGTTGGGAATTCCGAAGTAACCAAGCGAGTTCTCAACGAACAGGCGCGATTCACGCTCCTTGTCCACCTCAGTGTCCCTGGCCTTCTTGTGGGAATCCAGTTCGGCTTTTTTCACCTGGAATTGCCCGCCCAACCCAGTCTCGGCATTCAGCCGTTTTTCAATGTTCGCGACTGTCTTTGTTACGTCCGCAATTTCTCTTTCCAGGCCCTCTTTTTCCGCCTGGAGTTCCGCGCCTTTCAGCGGGAGCGGGCTGGTCGCGCCTGGCACCCCCTTGGCTTCGCGTTTTTGCTTTTCCAATTCTGCGATCTCATGTCGTTTTGCAATGACTAGAGGATGACCTTCGCTGTAAGGAATCAAGAGATTCGCCAGATCGAGTCTTGCTTGGTCCAATCGCGTATCCGGTAGCGACTTGGCGAGACTCGCAATCTGCACGCCCAGGATGTCCGACCGGAGCTGCTTGGCGCGCAGATTCTCCTGCTGCCTTGTCAGTTCGTTGACGTCCTGATCCATTTCACGATCAAGTCCCACGAACCCGGAGGTGGAAAATTTCTTAACTTCCTGCTCCAGCGACGCGATGGTTTTCTCCTCTTCAACGATTTGCTTGCGCAACCAGGCATTCACATCCTTCGCGTCGGTTTGCTGGATTTCCCGCATATACTCGACCGCCTCATTCGCGTAGAGATTCGCGAGCGCAGGCAGGGCTCGAAGATTCCCCATGTTTCTAACGGAGAGAAAAATCCAGTCCGGATTGGGCGAGGGGGTCACGCTGACCGCTTTCGACAGATCCCACGGGGTAATTCTTAGCGGCGCGAGCACGGGGTCTTTCGCGGCTTTTTCGGAAACTCGTTGCAGGACGGGCCCGTACTTAATGAACCCATAGAGTGTTCCGTCCGAATATTCGTGTGGGTTAAAGACGTTGGGCAAGGCCCCTTCGGTGTGAACGGCATTCGGCGTTTTGCGAATCAAAGGAATGGTGATTCTGTAATCGATCAGAAGCGCTCCAAGAAAGAACCCGACAATCGCCAATGCCACCCCCCCGAAAAAAATAGTGAGCAGGTGGCGCTTGGCTGCCCCATAAAGCCGCCAGGGATCGAAAGGGAAGCGGAAGAGTGGTGGTTCGAGATCCAGCTCGCGCGTCGCATGGGGCAATGCCTTCCGCGGAGGCTCATCTTCCATCCGGTGGCGCGCCCGGCTTCTCGGCCGAGGATTCGGCTCCGTTTCCTGCGCACGCTCCTCGTCGTCGTCCAAATCGTTTGCCCCGTCATAATAGGTCTCTCGCTCGAACTCAGACCGCGCGCTGCCGTTCGCTTCAGCGGCGCCGTTGCCGTGAGCTTTGCCATTGTGATTCCCATTGCTTTCGTAAGCAGACTGGGAACGCTGATGACCTGCGCGCGGACGGCGGCGGACCGTCCCAAAATGAGTGTACTCGTCGCTCATGAAGGTTCGAAAGTTCGGATCTCGATTGGTATGGCGGATGGAAACTGCGTCGAAGCGGGCCGTCCATCCGAGCGTGTATAAACACGAGGCAGAAGGTGTGAATCCAGGTCGCCGCCAAACCAGTCAGCCGCGGCGCCTTCCAGCTGGCTCGCGATCTGTCCAGCGTGCCGAACGAAATAGATCGTTTCTCCTCGTACTAATCTGCATCCCATAGCTCGTGGTTTTTTCAGATGCTACGCCAGACCTCTGGCAAGCATGTAAGTTATAAAAAGGAGCACGCAGACCAGCAATCAGGCACATGCCTGTTTGAGCGCTACCCTGCTATCTCAAGGTCTCATGGGAGAAAACCTGAAGAACGCGGGCCTCCGCGCGCGGTGCAATGCCTTGGATTAGAGTGTTTTACGACCTTCGTCCGCTGGTCAACGGTTTTCGATTTTTCGCGGGACTGGCGGAATCAGGCTCTTCCCCGATTTGAAACGGCCTGATTGGCGCAATCTTCCAGTGTCCCACCTTCGTGGGACAGCGCGCGTCTGGGCGGCTCGGGTCGGACTCAGCCAAACGAGCCGCCCTTTTTCCGCCGACCCGGGATCGCCCGCGTTTTTCCGTCCGGCCACCGACCCGGAAAGAAGGGTTTCACCGAATAGCCGAGTGCGTGACCCGCATCTATGGTCCCTTATGAGAAGCAACAGAAGCAGAAGCCGGGACCGAAACCTGGTTTCCGATCAGCCCTACGAAATCGAATACATTCACCGGCAGTTTCCCAATCATTCCCATGAGGAAATTCACAACGCGATTCGCGCCGCGAAATCGGAACTGAAAGGCTCCGAGGATCGCAGGCAGATCATGCAACCACTCCGCGAGAAGCTAAAATAAGGTAGGCGGAGCGCTGCCGAGAGGAAGCCGAAGCCCCTTCGGGGCATGTGGTGCCAAGCGCCTGACTAAAGGCAAAAGGCTTAAACAGGCTTAAACATCCGACAGCTAATCAAGAAGCAAGCGCGTTAAAGCGCATCATTTACTCCTATGCAAGAAACGTGCGATTGTTGTCGGCAGAAATTCGACGTTCTCGCGATCTTTTTCACCGGAACGCAGTATTTGTGCCCCCAATGCCTTCAGCAGCGAGATCCCACCCGGATGGGATGTGGCCCCCCTCAATCACTCGCTCCTTCACTGTAGTGAAGGGCTTGTTCGCCCTGTTTGCACGCGGCAAACGAGTTTGATGTTCACGGCGAAGTGGGTGTGATAGCTTGATCGCGTGTTTCGAGCTGAACCAGGCTTGTACGTTCACGTTCCTTTTTGCGCGCACAAATGCGAGTACTGCGCGTTTTATTCCCATGCACCCGAGGGCTTGACGCAGCGATACGTGGACGCTTTGTTAACCGAGGCGAAAATGCTGCCCCCCTTTCGACCCCGAACCATTTTCTTCGGCGGTGGAACGCCGAGTTTGCTCACTACGAAACAATGGGAACAAATTGGCGAAGCGTTTCGCGGCCTGGGATGGGAGTCAGCCGAGGAATGGACCGTGGAATGCAATCCCGCGACGGTGTCGGCAGATAAAGCGAAACTTTTTCGCGAGCTGGGTGTGAACCGGGTTTCCATGGGGGTGCAAAGTTTTGACGTGTCGTTGCTGGAGCGGCTCGGCCGGATTCATACGCGCGAGCAGGTCTTTCGTTCGTACGAAATTCTGTGTGGGGCGGGCTTTGAAAACATCAATATCGACCTGATGTTCGCGATTCCGACGCAAACGATGGAGGTCTGGCGCGCAACTCTGGCTGAAGCGATCGCCCTGAAAACCGAGCATCTCTCCTGTTATGAGGTGATCTATGAGCAAGATACGCCTCTGTTCGCGCAACTAAAGGCGGGCGAGTTCGACCTCGATGAGGAGCTCGCTTGCGCGATGTATGACGAACTCGTCCAGACCGTGACGGAAGCCGGATTCCAACAGTATGAAGTGGCGAATTTCGCGCGGAGCACCGCAGGCAGTTCGACAGGAGCGGCCGATGTGCCCGCCTTCGCCTGCCAGCACAACGTGAGCTATTGGCGCGGCGGTTTTTATTATGCGCTGGGGCCGAGCGCCGCGGGCTATGAGCCGAAGAAAGGCGCCATTGGCGTCCGGACGCGCAATTGGGCGAACACTCAGATGTATTGCGAGATTCTGGAGAAGGGAGAGCGTCCGATTGAAACGCGCGAGGAGTTGCCGGCGATAGCGCGAGCGGGCGAAGTGGCGGCTTTCGGTTTGCGGATGAACGCTGGGTGGCCATTTGATTCATTTTTGCAGGCGACCGGATTCGACTTGCGTCAGGACTGGCCGGCGGAGATGAAAAAGCTGGCGGCGGAAGGGTTGGCCGTGCTCGAACCAGGGCGCTTTCGCCTCAACTCACGGGGTCTCCGTTTAGCCGATCTCGCTGCCCGGGAGTTTCTCCGTGAATGAAAGAAATTCTGATCGAGATCGCCAGAGCGGCTGATGCGTTGTCCCGCCGCGCCCTATGACCAGAGCATTGTGGCGCAGGAAGTTCTCTTAATTTGCGCCCACTATGATATCCTGGTTTCTTCGAAGGCTGCTCGCTCACAATCGTCCGTTGGGGCTGAAGGTGTAATTGAGAAAGCACATCGTCATGGTGACGTTGGCCGTCCATTCTCCGGGCCGAAGCCGAACAGGGTTTCGAATGACGGAATCTTCGAACGGCGCGTTGCCTCATTGAAGTCCGGCATTTTCCGCGCGTATCCACGAGTACGCCTGTCTTAATCCTCAGATTCCGCCGCCCTGCCCTACAGCTTAGGCTGAATATCCTTTCGCGGTTTCCACGCATTGAGAGCCTGCGGTCCCAAACGTACAATCAAGGCGGTACTGAACTGAACGCCAAGGACGCACAACCTTATGGAAAAGCTCGTTTGTATTCACGGCCACTTTTATCAGCCGCCCCGCGAAAATCCCTGGCTCGAGACCGTCGAGCTGCAGGATTCAGCCGCTCCGTTTCACGATTGGAACGAGCGGATCTCCTGGGAATGTTACGGGCGCAACACCGCCGCGCGAATTTTCGATCAAGAAACGCGGATCGATTCCATCGTCAACAATTACGCGAACATCAGCTTCAATTTCGGCCCGACCCTTCTCACCTGGATGAAGGACAAAATGCCCTGGGTGCACGACGCCATCGTCGAGGCCGACAAGCAGAGCCGGGAATACTTCTCCGGGCACGGTTCGGCTATCGCGCAGGCGTATAATCACATAATCCTGCCGCTGGCCAACGACCGCGACAAAGAGACGCAGGTCCTTTGGGGCATTCGCGATTTCGAGCATCGCTTCGGCCGCAAACCCGAAGGGCTGTGGCTCGCCGAAACCGCCACGGATACTCCGTCGCTCGAAGCTTTGGCCGAGCACGGAATCAAGTTCACCATTCTCTCTCCGTTCCAGGCGAACCGGATGCGCAAGATCGGAGACAAGGATTGGCAGGAGGCGAGCGGCGCGCGGATCGATCCTTCGCGGGCGTATCTCATGAACCTCCCCTCCGGAAAGAACATCACGCTCTTTTTCTATGACGCGCCGATTTCGCAGGCGATCGCCTTCGAAAAGTTGCTGGACTCCGGCGAAAAATTCGCGAATCGCGTTACCGGCGCTTTCTCCGATCAGAGAAAGTGCGATCAGCTCGTCCATATTGCGACCGACGGCGAATCCTATGGCCACCATCATCGCTGGGGCGAAATGGCTCTGGCCTATGCCTTGCGCCATATCGAGGCCAACAAGCTCGGGAAGCTCACGAATTACGCTGAGTATCTGGAAAAACATCCGCCCGAGCATGAGGTGCAGATTCATGAAGGGAGCGCCTGGAGTTGCTCGCATGGAGTGGGCCGCTGGAAGGAAAACTGCGGTTGCAACAGTGGCGGACATGGCGGCTGGAACCAAAATTGGCGCGCCCCTTTGCGAAACGCGCTCGATTGGCTGCGCGACCAACTTGCGCCTGCCTTCGAGCACGCAGGACGGCAATTGCTCCAGGATCCATGGAGGGCCAGAAACGATTATATCGCGGTGATCCTCGACCGCTCAGAGGACAACGTGGAGGCATTCTTCTCCCGGAATGCCGCGCGCGAATTGAACCCGGACGAAAAAATCGCCGTGCTCAAACTGATGGAACTTCAACGTCACGCCATGCTCATGTACACGAGCTGCGGCTGGTTCTTTGACGAACTCTCCGGCCTCGAAACGGTCCAGGTCATCCAATACGCCGCCCGCGCCATTCAGCTCGCGAAGGACGTTCTCCAGAAGGATTTCGAGCCGGAATTTCTCGGCCTTCTCGAGCACGCGAAAAGTAACATTCCGGAGAACAAGGATGGTCGAAACATCTACGAGAAGTTCGTGCGTCCGGCGATGATTTCCTGGGACAACGTCGTGGCCCACTATGCGATCAGCTCCGTGTTCACCGCTTACGAGGAACGGACGAAAATCTTCCTCTACAGCTTCGAGGAAATCCATCGAAAGTTTCTCACCGCCGGCAAAGCGCGTCTCGCATTTGGGCGCAGCCGCGTCAGCTTCGATATCACTCGTGAATCCAAGGATTACATCTACGCCGTTCTTTACCTGGGAGAACACAATCTCACCGCCACGGTGAAACCGTTTGAGAACGAAGAAAGTTACAACGCGATGGGCAAGGAACTGCGCGAAACCTTTGATCGCGCGGATTTCCCGGAAACGATTCGCCTCATGGATCGGCATTTCGGCCCGCAAAGCTATTCCCTGCGCTCGTTGTTTAAGGACGAGCAGCGCCGCATCGTCAACGAAATCCTCTCTTCAGCCCGACAGGATCTCGAAAACCGCAACCGCCTCATTACCGAACGTTACACGCCGTTGATCCGCTTTCTCGAGGACCTCGGCACACCTTTGCCGCCCGCCCTCAAAACAGCGGCGGATTTCATCCTGCATATCGATATCGTAAACCAATTCGAGAGCGATGAAACGGACATCCCGCGCCTGGCGGCGCTTCTTGAGGAAGCCAGACACCGCAAAGTGAACGTTTGGGATGATGACCTGCAATATGCTATCTCCAAAAAGATGGAGCGTGTGCTCGCTAAGATTCAAGAGAGCCCCGGCGATTCGGCCAGGGCAGAACACGCCTCAAGACTCGCGGAAATTGTCCACAGCCTTCCCATCGAGCCGCACCTTTGGCGCGTCCGCAACAAATACTGGAAGATGCTCCGCACCGTCCTGCCCGAATACCGCGACAAAGCCGCGAAAGGCGACGAAGCCGCCACCGAATGGGTGAAACATTTCCTCGCCCTCGGCGATCACCTCAGTTTTGCGCGGCAGCACTTGCAAACCGATTCGATCCAGGAGGCGCAAGGGCGTTAAAGTAACCTCGCGAGTCCCCAGCGGTTCGCCCTTGCGTTTTGTCAGCTTCAAGAACTCCGGAAAGCTTTGCCACTTCCGCCCCGAAAGCGCAAAGATCAGAGCCAATGGGGCCGCCGCATAACTTTACAGATCGTTCCTCCAGATTGACCCAGAATGGGCACCATCCTACGCTATCGTCATGAAAGCTTTTACCGCGGTTATTGAGCGTTGCCCGGAGACCGGCCTCTATGTGGGCTTCGTCCCAGGTTTTGCGGGTGCGCACTCGCAGCGCGAGTCGCTCGACGAGCTTCAACACAATCTCCGTGAAGTAATCGAAATGCTGTTAGAAGATGGCGAACCCAGGCTGGAAACCGAGTTTGTAGGAACTCAGAGTATTCCGGTGGCTGCGTAGCTGGATGCCGAAACTATCGGTCCTCAAACCACGCGCAGTGTGCCGCATCCTGGAGACGATGGGCTTTGCGTTGGTGCGGCAGCGTGGCTCGCACATGCAGTATCGCCACCTTGACGGCCGATGCACGACCGTTCCGAATCACGCCGGAAGAGATATTTACCAGTGCTCTTGCGCCAAATCCTGAAGGATATTCGCGTAACGGTTGTCCAGTTTTTGGCCCAGCGATGAAAATTATTTCTAAACTTTGACTATCGCGCAACGACCAGTTTCCACAAACCGATCACGCGTCCCAGGTAACAATCTTTTTGGCGCAGATCGATTTCCGAATCGGCGAACTTAGCGGCTTGTATCCCCAACGGGTATTTGTTAAGGTGCAAGACACGCAGACTTGGAGCTGCCTTTCCGGGATTATACGGGACTTAAATGGAACATTGAGGAGTTGATATGGCTTACGAATTACCACCTTTACCTTATCCGAAAGAGGCTTTGGAACCGCACATTGATGCGCAAACGATGGAAATCCATCACGACAAGCATCACGCCGCCTACGTGGCCAACGTGAACAAAGCCATCGCGGGCAAACCCGATCTCGAAAAGAAGTCGGTCGAAGATCTGATCAGCAACCTGAACGCGGTTCCGGAGGATATTCGCGGCGCCGTGCGCAATAATGGCGGCGGCCATGCGAATCATTCCATGTTCTGGCGCATCATGGGCCCGAAAGTGGGCGGCGCGCCGACAGG
>DASYTB010000368.1:0-12570 GCA_036002705.1 Verrucomicrobiia bacterium | reverse complement strand
ACGGTGCGAGAAGGCTGAGCGTTTCGGGGATGTTGCTCTGGCGCGCTTCGACAATCTGGATCGCATTCTCGACGATCCCCTCATTCGGGTCACGCAGAACCTGGCGCAGAGTGGTCTCCGGCAGGCGATGCAACCCTTCGAGCGTCCAGAGCGCGTTGACCCGGGCCGGCTGATAAATGCTCCGCTCGACGATGCTCGCCAGTTTTGCGTACATGGCAGAGGCGCGTTTTTGGATCAACAGTCGTTGCGCGGTCATCCGGCGCCACTGATTATGACTTTGCAATTCGGTAACGAGCTGATCCACCGAGGCTGTCGCGAGATTAAACTCGGTTTTCGGCAAACCATCTTTTGGAGTAATCCGGTAGATTCGTCCGCGATCCTCACCGGCTCGAATGTTGATCTTTTCGAGCATTTTTTTCGGGATATAATCGGGATGTTCGATCACGTCGCGCTGCATATCGATCACGTAGAGCGCTCCATCCGGTCCAAGTTCGAGGCCTGTGAGACGGCAGGCGTTGTCATGGCTGGCGAGGAACTCGCGATTGGTTTCGGACTCCGACCGGCGGGCGAGAAAGACAGGGCCATTGGTTTGCAGCACGTCGCGATGAACAAGATTCCCCACCACATCGCCTACCGTGATGCTGCCGGGAATATCTCCCGGGTAGGCATCAAATCCAATAAAGCCGAGCCCGCCGGCGGATGAAAAGAACCCAGCCTGCTCAGGATGATTCGGGCGTGTCTGCGCCACCGACACGGGAAAGATTCGCGCCATGTCGCCGTGATCGGAAATGTTTTGCGTCGCCTCGACCGAGAGCATTCCCGGAAGCCGGTTCAGAGCCTTAAGGGGAATGATCCGTTCCTGGATATGATTAATGTTGTAGGTGACAAAACTGTGACCAAAATCGTCAAAGACCAGCCCGAATCCGCCGCTGGTTTGATAGGTGGCGGCGATTTCTCCCGTGCGCGGATCGAAGCTGAAGTCCGACCCATCAAGCAAGAGGGGCGGTTGGGAATACTTCAGCGCGCGCACGATTCCACCATTTCCTCCGTTGACACCGTGAATCCGATTATCGAGCCCCCACCGAAGACCGTTAACGTTGCTATCGGTCACACCGCGAACAAAACCGGTGAAGTACACCTCGCGCACGTCCGCCACGCCGTCGCCGTCGGTATCCTTGAGATAAATGATCTCGGGCGGCGCGGTCACAAAGACGCCGCCCTCCCACGGAACGATTGAAGTGGGAAAACTTAAATCTTTCGCGAAAATCGTCGAGCGATCCGCTTTTCCATCTCCGTTCGTATCCTCGATCAAGCGAATAACGCCACCGGGCTTTCTCTCTGGCCCGATGCCGTAGGGGTAATCGCGCATCTCAACAACGTACATCCGGCCCGCCTCATCAAAGGTCAGCCCGACCGGATCAACGACCTGCGGCTCGGCCGCGAAAAGCTGAATTTGCAAGCGGGAGTCGATTTCGAACAAAGAAGGATCGGGAGCCGCTCCCGAAACGGAAAGAGCGAATGAAACCGCGAGAAGAGGAAGAATCAAAGGCTTCACCGGACAACGTTAGTTTCCGGGCGCAAGGGCAGAAAGAACAAAGTTAACCGGACGCACCCGTCGCGACTCGGCTAAGACAACTAAAAGGACGCTCCCGTCGCTCCGCGTTCCTGAAATAAGTACCGTTGAAACCCCGCAAACACCCTCCCGATCTCATCCGGCCTTCCAAGATCAGCGACGGCATCGGTTACTTCAGTCGAAGCAAGGGCGTCAGCTTGTCCTGGTCAAGCTTGCGACGGCGGGCCTGATCCTCCGCAAAGTCGAGGAACATCGTCACAATGCGGTTCACCTCGGTGATTTCGTTTTCCTTGAGGTAATTCTTTGCGACCGTGACATCCGTTTTGCGAACAACGCCACCTTTCCAGGTTGTCAGCCCCATGTTGGCTTCGGATGCATTGGCACGTGCGGCGATCAGTTCGGGAGCGGTTTTGCCGGTGACCGCGAAGTGGAGTTTGTCGCTCGCTCGCCTGGTAATCCGAAGCCACGGCAAGGATGTCGCGGAGGCGCAGAACATTCGCCGTTCGCTGGCGCGAATATACCGGATGCGCTCCAGCAGTTCATCGAGGGGAAGCTCTGATGTGCACCGTCAAAGCGTGAAACCGCGAGCGGTAAGCTCTTTGCTTTCGTCCGCCGGTTGACATCTTCGTTCTCTGGCGCGACTAATGATCGGAGGAGACGGTATGGAACACGTGGAGAAATCGATCGAAGTCGAGGCACCGCTGAGCGCGGTTTACAATCAATGGACGCAGTTTGAGGAGTTTCCTCGCTTCATGGAAGGGGTCGAGGAGGTCAAACAGGTGGACGATAAGCGATTATCCTGGCGGGCGGAGATTGGCGGGAGAGTTTTGGAATGGGAGGCCGAGATTTTCGAGCAGGTTCCAGATCGCCGGATTGCCTGGCGGAGCACCACCGGCACAATGAACAGCGGAATGGTTAATTTTGAGCCTATCGACGCGAATCACACACGCGTTTCGCTGAAGATGAATTATAAGCCAAGCGGCGCGATGGAAAAGATTGGCAGCGCACTCGGCGTCATCTCTCAACGAGTGGAGGGTGATCTCGAACGATTTAAGGAATTCATCGAATCGCGCGGAGCCGAGACCGGCGGGTGGCGGGGTCGAATAGAAGGACGGCAGGTTGAATCCGTGGCGAGCGGGGCATTGCCTCGCAGCAAGCGGCAAGTCACAAGCACGGAGATTCCCGCGCCTCTGCGCGGCAGCCAATCCGTGGAATAACTGTCGATCAGGTCTGCGCCAATTCAACCTGGTGGATCCGCAGCCGATCGTAGATTTGCGCCGCGACAGGCTCCATGCTTTCTCCCGATGATTTCAACCAATGGAGCCGCAACTGATGGCGAAACCAGGTCATTTGTCTCTTGGCATATTGCCGCGTTTTCAGCTTAACGAGCTCAACCGTTTCCTCCAGTGAGCGAACTCCGCGCAGATGCTCCACCACCTGGCGATAACCGATCGCTTGCATTGCGGTTCGGTTATGCCACAGGCGCCGCTTGAGCAACTCTCGCGTTTCGTGAACCAGTCCGGCGGCGAACATGCCTTCAACCCGTCGATCGATCCGCTCCTTTAATTCGGAGCGTTCGCGCTCCAGGCCGAACCAAAACCCCTTTTGCTCGGCGTCACTCCAGTTCGAACGCAGCTCTGAATAGGGTTTGCCGCTCAGCCGGATCACCTCCATGGCTCGAATTACCCGGCGAACATTGGACCGGTCGATCGTCGCAAAAAGCACCGGGTCTAACGCTGACAGTTCATCGAGCAGCTTCGGCAAAGGGATCGCCTCCAATTCGTCACGCAACCGCTGATCTCCGGGAGGTGCCTCGCCGACACCCGCGACCAGGGCCTTGAAGAACAATCCAGTCCCCCCGCAATAAATGGGAAGGCGTCCGCGGCTTTGAATGTCCGCTTCCGCCGCGCGGGCGAGCCGAAGGAATTGCGCGGCATCGAAGTTTTCGTCCGGCTCGAGAATATCCACGAGGTGATGGGGGACTTGTTGGCGCTCCTGAGTCGATGGCTTGGCGGTGCCAATATCCAGACCGCGATAAACCTGCATCGAATCGGCACTGATGATTTCTCCGTCGAGCTGACGAGCGACCAAAAGCGCAAGCGCCGATTTTCCGCCCGCCGTCGGACCCGCGATGAAAATCGGGTCACGCATCGAGCAAGTTCACGCACCTTCCTTCGCCAGATTCGGCGCGCGCTGACTCTCCTGCTTCCATGAAAGGAGAAAAAGCAAGCCTACTCCAGTGCAAATGGCGGTATCCGCAACATTGAAAGCTGGAAAACCGATTTCCCGGCCATCCCGTTGCTGGAGATAAAAATAGAGAAAATCGATGACATGCTTGCGAAAAAGCCGGTCGATAAGGTTCCCAATGATCCCGCCAAAAATCAGGCCCAACGAGATCTGCCCGAGTCGCGTGCGCGTGTCAAAATGGTCGCGATAGATGAAAAGCACCAGCAGCGCGACCAGCGAGACAATCGCGAGTAATTCATTGTTTCCGTGAAACATGCTCCAGGCCGCGCCAGTGTTGCCCCAATGAACAAATTTGAAAAAACCGTCCACTACCACGCGCTCATCCCGGCC
This sequence comes from Verrucomicrobiia bacterium, assembly GCA_036002705.1. Taxonomy (GTDB): domain Bacteria; phylum Verrucomicrobiota; class Verrucomicrobiia; order Limisphaerales; family SXQI01; genus DASVNK01. The sequence continues at coordinate 8,420 of DASYTB010000368.1, read as the reverse complement.
GTAGCTCAAAGTATGCAGCACGAGCCTTTTGGTCAGTTGATCGCAAAGGACGATCACGGCGGCGAGAATGCCAATTCGTTTGTTCGCTTCGGAACTCATCACTCCCGCGATTCTATGACACTGCCCTGCGCTTTGCGCAAGCCTTGGCGCAAAGTGTAGTGAGAACAAAACGGTCCCATTGAGGAATGGAAGACACTGGGCCGCCCGCCCGTCAAAGCGATGCCGGCGGAAAACCGGCGATAGCTTCCGCCAACCGCCGCCCTCGCTGTGGCAACGGCACCGTCCGCCTCAGTTTTGAAGAAGAGCACCCACTCCGGCTGAGACAAGCTCACCCGCCTTGGACGCTTCAATCTCGTCGTCCACCTTTCCGGCCTCGGAGGGCTCGGCGTCCGCGGAAGCATCCTCTTTTCGCGGCACCGGCTTGACGGCTTTTCGTTTGGCCAGCCATTCCTCGTGAATCTGCTTCACTAATTTCTTCAGATCGTCGAATTTAGTAGGCTTGAGCAGATACCCATCCGCGCCGATCGCGCTTGCTGCCTTGAAGTCCTCCGGTTTCTCGGACGAAGTGAAAATGAGAACCTTCGTTCGCCCGACCTGTGACTGTTGCCGAATCCACTTGAGCACTTCCACCCCAGACATTTTAGGCATGGCCAGGTCCAGCAGCACCAGATCCGGGAGCGGGTAACTATCACGATCCCGATAAATCCCATCGCCAGCCAGATAGGCCATGGCTTGAGGACCTTCGCTTACGCGGTAAAGACGGGCTGGGATCGAGGTGCGCTTGAAAGCGCGCTCGAGCAGAGCACCATCTACATCGTTATCATCAACTGACAGGACAACCTGGGGTTTGCTTTCCATAAAATAAAAAATCGCGATACTAACAGCTCCCCTGACGAGCTGACCCAATATGGCAACAAAATAACATTTTATGAAAACAGGTTGTAATCGGGCGTGCCGATTAAAAGGCAATCCGGTTATTCCTGAGTAAAAACGAAGGAGCGCAGCGTAGAATCAGGCGGTACGTGCCGCCAAAAACACTTCAAGCAACAGGCTGAGGAAGAATAAGGTCCAAAAGGCCGCTTCGCGCACTCGTAGGTGTTTTGAGCGAGCGGGCGCTAACGCCACAACCACCTGACAGCCGCCGAGGCGAAGATGATCTCCCGGCTTTAGAATCTTCTCCGTCACGCGCTCTGCGTTGACAAACAGAACCGCTTCTCCGGCGGCGCTGATAGCAAATTTGCTCGCGGAGTCATGCCGGATAATTCCATGCGAGTCCCAAACGCCGGGGGCTTCGATCGTTAAATCCGCGGAAGCGGACCTCCCGATAACGAGAGGGAATTTCGAAGCGATAAAGCAACCACCGAAACCGCGCTCGTCCTGCCAGCGCAATTGGAGCATGTTCAGAAAATGCGGCGATTAACGTGCACGGTATCCCCCGGATAAACCGGCTTATCGTACTTGGACGGGTCCTTCAAGGCCTTGATTCCATTGACGCGGATCTTTGTGCCATTGGCGCGAACCACGTCAATGCTCCGCTTGTCGGCGTAGTCGGTAAAATCACCCGCCGTCCCGATGGCTTTCATAACCGTGATCAAGCCAGTGTGCTCTTTTTGACCGGGCGTTCTGACTTCGCCGGTCACAAAATAACTGCGCAAATCCGACCGGACATTGACCGTCAAACGTCTGAAATACTTCGGGACATAGAGATCATGAATCTCGCTCTCCAGTTGTCCCTTCCGCTTGTCCGCGGCAATAAGGGTCAGGTTCAAAGGCAGGGTAATCGTCCCGTCCTCACGGATGGTTTGAGGCCATTGCGGGACGATGCCGGGCGTGTCGGTAAATTCGATCGTTATTCTGTCGCCGCGATGGAAGGTTGTATCAATCCTATCATCCATCACCGGCTGTTCTCCGGCAGCCATGCCTTCAGTCCTGCCTCCAGGAGTGCTACATCCGATCTGAAAGCAAACAATTAATAGAAAAACCCCTGCGGCAAAGAACCGCGATAGCAAACGACACATATTCATTCTTCTGGCGACAAATTACGGGCACGCAAGCCAAACCGACAATCAATATTTTTGTTTTATCTGAACACTGGCTCCGCGGTCTGCAACGGCTTTTTCGGCCTCTCCATTCTTGGCTTTTCCATTCTTTCCATGTTTGGCGTCGTCCTCCTGGCGGGAATAATAGTCGTAGTAATAGCCGCTGTAGTAGTAGTAGTAGGAGTCCTGCGAAATATTGATGTTGTTCAACACCACGCCGAGCAAATTGCCGCCAACCTTCTCGACCATCTGCTTCGCGCGAAGGGTCATGACCTGCGGATACTTGCGATATTGGATGACCAGCATCGCGATATCCACTTCACTCGCGAGGATCGAGGCGTCGCTTACGCCCATAATCGGAGGAGAATCAAAGAAGACGAAATCGTACCGCTCCTTGGCGCGTTTGATGAACTCCCGCATTTGAGCCGAATTCAAAACGCCCAACGAACTGCTGGGCAATTTTCCGGACGGCAGGAAGTGCAGCGTGGGCAAGGACGTGGTCTGAATCACCTCTTCAATCGTGTTCTGCTTCAGGAGGAAGTTGGTCAATCCGAGTGAATTGGAGACGTTCAGCAATTTGTGCAGGCTTGGGCGGCGCAAGTCCGAATCGACCAGCAGCACGCGGGAGCCATTCTGCGCAAAGACGGTGGCAAGGTTAAAGATCGTGGTCGATTTTCCCTCGCCCGCGCCGCCAGACACAACGGTGATCGTGTTCAAGTCCTCCTGTTTACGGGAGAAAAGCAAGTTCGTGCGCAAAACGCGGTACGCTTCCGCGTGCGGACTGTCGGGACCTTCCTGAATGAGAGAGCCGACATTTTGAGGGATAACCCCCAGGACGGGCGCCTGCAAGGCACGTTCGACGTCATCAATCGTCTTGACGCTGGTGTCGAGGTACTCAATAAAGAACGCCAAGCCAAAGCCCATGATCAACCCGACAATGACGCCCAGCGAAATGTTGAGTGGAATATTCGGACGAACCGGCTTGTTCTCGACTGTCGCTTCATCGACAACGATCACGCTGGAACCCTTCGGAATCTGCTGATCGACCTTCTCCGCGAGAACGCGCATGTACACCGTGTCGAGAATGCGCTGCTTGTTTTCAAGGGTGCGCTTTTTCAGAAAGTAAGGTGCGTACTGTTGGCGCGTGGAGGTATCCTCTTGCTTGGCCTTTACAACCTTGTCTTTGAGTTCCACAACCTGTTCCTTGGCGGCCGCGACTTTGACTTCCAGACCTTTCAAAATGCCGTCGATCCGGTCCTCGATCTGCTGGTTGATTTTGACCAGGAGATCCTTTAACCGCTTCACTTCGGGATGCTCATCACCGTAATCATTGTAGAGGGAAGCGTACGATTGTTCCGCTTTAGAAAGCTCCGCGAGCCTTTGGCTGAGATGGTCATCCGCAAACGCCGTCGGAATCGCATTGCGCAGTTCGGCGCGGGGTAATTTCTTCAGTTCCTGCAGGAGTGTGTTATGATAAGTGTAAACCTCCTCCGCCTGAACCCGGTCCTTATCGATCGCGCGCACCGCTTCGGGTTCGGTCGTAGTCTGGTAAAATGAATCCCCAATATCCGAAATCTTCAACGTCGCCCGGAGTTGATCAACGTCCTCCTGCGCCTTTTTCACCTCTTCGGCCTGCCGATCATATTCTTCCTTGAGAGCCTTGAGACCCGCCGCGGAAAGCCTGTTCCGGGCTTCCTCCCGTGTTTCGCCATAAACCTTGGCGATTTCATTCGCGATATCGGCCGCCTCTTTTTTGACATCGCTGTAAGCGCGGATTTCGATCAAGCTTGTATTGCGCGATTGGCGCAGATCGATCTGATTCACGAGGATTTTATACGCTTCGCTCATCTTGAGCGTCTCGGTCCCGAAGCGTGTGGCCCATGCCTGGGTCAGGTGGAGGTTTTCGATAACCTTGTTGAGAACCTTGGTCGATTTGATTTTCTCAAACTCTGTTTGGATGAAATAAGGATCGTACTGCAGCGAGGTATTCGGCTGCATGATCGTCGGAATATCCGGCGTGTCTTTGCCTACTTCAATCCGCGCCGTACTCATGTAGGTTTCGGGCAGAATGAAAGTGACGGCGGTGGTCGTGAGAACAACGAGAAGAAAGACCGCCAGAATCACCGTCTTGCGAATTCGTATAATTCGCCAGTAATCCAGGAAGTGCAGCTTGGTTTCGCTTTGAGTTTGTTGGTTGCCGAAATTGTTTTTTGCTGGTTCCATGGGACAAAAAAGGAGGCTAGATGTTATCGTTCCAGCCTCCCGACATTATTGCAAACTAAATCTTAATAAGTTCCGCGCACCCCAATGTAAACGCGGTTCCGCTCGAAGCCGCGAGGTTGAGATAGAACAGCAAGACTCTCCAAATCAGACTCGAGGTGATCGAAGTTATACCCCGCCTCCAAAGCGACGAACTTGTTGAGCTCGTAAGTCACGTTAATTCCGACCAGGAAATAATCATCCGCTGTGTCCGAGCCGCCATCGTTGTAGGTCGAGTGTTGATATTGCGCGATCAGACTCGCGACGAAACCGCCAAAAAACCGGTGGTTCACCGAGCCATAGACACTAGTGCTTTCAGCATCCAGGTTCGGCGAGGTTCCAACAAACGCCACATCGGTTGGGGCGCGCTGATGCCGGACGCCAATTTGTGCGTAGCTGCCGGGCAGATACAACCAGGTCAGGTTCGCATCCACATACGGGCTCCACTGGCTGCTACTCAGCCCCGGGTTAACCATCTGAAGCGTGCTCATATTGTCATAGTCCGTATATTGCGCACCGGCCCGGAGCGAACCATTTAGCGTCGGAGTAAACCCCTGATCGACACCGAGGTAAAAATAGTGGGAATAATTGTCGCGCTCGTCGGAAGCGAATCCAAACCCCGGTGTGGCTCCGGCGGGAGGGATAACAATGGGCGAGACGCTGGATGGCGCCGTGTAGTTGATTCTCTCGTACTGATACCCGGCGACGAGGACTGTTTTGGGCAGGACGACCTGGCGCAGGTTAATGCTGGCCAGATTCTCGACGCGGTCCAAATTGGCGGAAAAGCTGTTAGGGCCCTCCTGATCGTAGTCGTACCACTGGTTGGAGTAACCCAGAACAATCGTTGTTTCTTCGGTTATGCCGGCGCTGAAACTCCCCTGGGCATGATTACGATACGCGCTCGAATCGGACCGGAGGTAGCTGGAGAGAATCGGAAGGTCTCCCGCGATCAAAGTTGGTTCCTGAGCGTAAACAAACGAGTCGCTCAGATCCAGCTTATAGCGCGGAGTGAAGGCATGGCTCAGTTTGGCGTTAACCTGGTGAGACTGGTCGTCAGCTGGCAGGCCGAGGTGCTCGCGATCCTGATAGTACCGATACGAATAAACGTAATTCAGGCCGAAGGCGGTTTGGTCACGTATAATATTGACGGAGGCGGAAGGACTGACCTCGAAGCCAAAGCTGTCGCGCTTTAGTGCGTCGGGAGCAGTGGCGTAGTTGTCATCATAGAACCCGCGCAACGTCGCCGAGATACTCCAAGGTTTTGTTGCCTGTTGAGAACCGGCAAGTGGCGCGTCCACGGCGGCGTGCAGACTTGCAGCCCCAAGCGCAACAATACCGGCAGTCGTTGTGATTTTATTCATACTTGTGTTTTTTTTCCTCGTTCAACTCTTTCCGCCCTGAACCAAAATGTGAAAAGCGGTTCTGTTTTACGGAGAAGCAGCGAGGTTGTCAAATGGTAAAACGCATTTTTCTTTGCGCGTTTCTACAGGGCTAAATGCATAAACTCCAGAGAATTCTGCGCCTCAACGCTTCTTTTTTTGCGAATTGCTCCACGGCTTGGACCAGCGCGTCTCCGTATCGCTTAAAAAGAGCACATCCGGCAAAAGCGACGGAGGCGCGAGCCGCAAGGGAAAACCTCGCGGAATGTCCTTCATCACGACGGCGGTGAGGTAAAATCTTCCCCAGACTCCTTCGCGCGCCTGCGCGGTGTTTTCGGGTTTGCCTTGAATAAGCGTTTTGGCGTCCATCTGCGTCAGGAATTTCGAGTCGGTCGTTACTTCGGTGAGATAAAGGGCCTTGATCGCTTTATGATAGTCGTTCACGCGATAAAAATCGTCGCCCGTACTCTGCCCGTAATCCAATGTCACCCAAATGCATTGGCGCTCGCCGTACCAGGCAACCGCCCAAGGAAGATCGCTCATGATCAATTCGTCCGGCTGCATGCACTCTGCCAGCGCCTGATGCATCTGCGGGTGGTAGGGAGGGTAAGCGATGGGCGAGTTCCGAGGGGGCAGGAGCTTAAGAATCATCGGCAGACTCAGGAGCGTCACCGCCAGGCTGATAATAAAGGACCTTAGCCAGGGCGCGGGCAATTCGATCTGATCCAGCAGAACGTAAAACAGGCCGCTGCCAAAGAGAAAGAACAGGGGCGTAAACACCACCAAAAGGTTCTCCGAATTAATGCGCGGAGAGTCAGCGCTCAATTCCGTTCTCCCGAGCGCTTGCACCAGGACATAGAGCAGAAGCGTGCCCAAAAGAAAATATTTCAGCCGCGAGATGGCGGGATTACGGAATTGAATCAGGAGGGAGACGAGGAAAAACGCCGCGATCCAACTCCCGGCTGCTTCGGGCAGCCCGCTGGCCACGGTTTCGCGCGCATTCACAAAGAGTTTTCTCGGATATTGGTCCAGATCGATTTTGTTCAATTCGAGCGCAATGTTTCGCGGCATGGAACGCTCCAGGATGTGCCCCGGAAAGGTCCCGGTCCCCTCGTGGATCGCAAAGCCCGCCGTTCCAAAAAGAGTTCCGCTGAGCTGATAATTCCTCACCAGCCACGGCGCGGCGACCAGGAGGCATGCCGTCACTGCCGCGGTTACGGCCTGAGGGCGCACTCCCATGGCGGTGAACGCGATATACAGTGCCACCGGGATAATCAGCCAGGCCATCGAATAGCGGGTCATCGCCATTGCTCCCACCAGCACTCCCGCCGCCAGGGCCATGCCGATGAGCCACAGTTTGCTCTTCAAGCCCGAGCGTGCGCCTTCGTCGAAATTCACGAGCAATTGCGCCAAAACCAGGAAGAGGAAGACGAGCAGCATCGTGGAAAGGCCGGACGTCGTGAATTCCCAATAAATCTCCGTGAGCGCCATCAGCACCGTGGCCAGGGCTGCGACCGCTTTGTCAAACAGTTGCCGGGCGAGGCGAAAAAGCAGAAAAAGCGAGACGAAAAAGAGCAACTGATTAAACCAACCGATAATCACCTCGGGCTGATAGCGCCAAAATCGCGTGCCGGTAATCTCCCATTGGAACGGCAGCATTTTCATCAGACCCGCCAGAAGCAGGGGATAAGCCGGCGCGTTCGCGAGGTCGGGATGGGGCTTGCGCAAAAAGTCCGGCGAGTCCCCGGCATGTTGCTCGAGCAGCGCGAGACTGAAAGGGCGGACGAACTGGGTGGAGAAACCTCGGCCATGCGCGATGTTGCGCGCCACCTGCGCGCCATCCATCGCCTCCATCGAATAAAAGTTTCTCGCCTCCCGCAGGTGCCAGAGAGCACTCAAGCCAAGAAGGGCAAGGACGCAGAACACCAGGCGGACATATTTAGTGCCTTCGCCTTCCTCGATTTTATGAATCCATTCCTGAAGACCAACTGGTTGCATTTCAAAATCCTTCGAGATGATACTTGTGCAGCTTGCGATGCAGCGTGCGCCGGCTGATTCCGAGTTTTGTCGCCGCTTCGGTGCGATTGCCTTTGCAATCCTGCAACGTCCGAATGATTAATTGTCTCTCCGCTTCCTCGACCGTCATGTTCGACGGAACGGCCAGTTCCCCGGCGGCCGCGAGCACGGGATTGTAATTCCGCACGCTGGGTGGAAGATCGCGCAAACCGACGCGGTCTTTTCGGCCCAGCACGACCGCACCTTCCACGGCCGCGCGCAGCTCGCGCACATTCCCGCGCCAGGGGTAATCCAAGAGCGCATCCATGGCCGCGGGTTCAAATTCCGTGATGGTTTTATTGTTTTTTTCCGCGAATTCCTTAAGGAAAGCTGTCGCCAGCAGCGGAACGTCCTCCGTTCGGTCACGCAACGGCGGCATATGGATCGGAACAACATTCAACCGGTAAAACAAATCCTCGCGAAATTTTCCCTCTTTGACCGTCTGTTCGAGGTTTTTGTTCGTGGCCGCGATCAAACGTACATCCGCGAGGAGCGTTTTGTTCGAACCGACCCGCTCGAAGGTGCGCTCGCCCAAAAAACGGAGCAATTTGATCTGAATGGTCGCATCGATTTCCCCGATCTCGTCAAGGAACAGTGTGCCACCCTGCGCCTGCTCGACGCGGCCGATGCGCCGTTCGTGCGCGCCGGTAAAGGCCCCTTTTTCGTGCCCGAAAAGCTCGCTCTCGAG
>DASYTB010000367.1:0-2865 GCA_036002705.1 Verrucomicrobiia bacterium | reverse complement strand
TTTACCCACTGGTTTGAAACGAGCGTGAGAATGGCGGCGTTTGTGCTGATGCCGTTTTCCAAAACCTTAAACGCGCCGCAAAGATACACATTTGTCCCGAACCTCGAAAGGCAGCGAACATCACCATCCGGAAGCCCCGTGCCGAGTTGAGTCCAGTTGTTTCCATGGAGGCTTGCGACGTTCGTGGCGCTCGCGCCATTAACTCCTCCGAATGCCCCGGCCAGAACAAGAGTGTCTCCACTCATGGCGATGCCGCGCACTTCGGCCATCCCGGCGGCATTCGGCATCACGGTCGCGACCTGTGCCCATTGCTGCCCATCCCAACGGGAGAGATTCGAAGACCAGCCTGCATAAAGAGCGCCGTTTGTGGCAAGTAGTGCCTTGACCGGCGCGGCGAATCCATTGCCGAGCGAACGCCAGATCGAATTGTCCCACGCCCAGAGTCTGTAGCTCGAATCACCGGCGGCCAGAACATCACTCGCGGCATAAATCGCATTCGTGCCGGTCGCGAAACGGACTGGTCGAACCGGGAGACCATCGCCCATGCTCGTCCAGTTCGTCCCGGTCCACCGCGCGACATTTGTCGCCGCCACATTGTCAACCGAGGCGAATTGGCCGCCGGCGAAAAGCTCTCCTCCGCGCGAAGCAAGCGCGCCGACACCCGGAGCGTTGGTGGCTAGAATCGACCAATGCTGGCCGTCCCACCGAACGATGTCGCCCGGACCTGAACCGCCGACCGGCGTGAGATTGAAAAAAACGAGTTTATTCCCGGCAGCAATCAGATCGCCTGCGGCATCGACGGCGATCGCGGCCACGTTCGGGGAACTCGGCCAAAGCCGTCCATCCCAGTAACCTCCCTCGTAAAGATTTTGAGCACGGAGCTTTCCGAGGCCGATGAGCACGCCGATTGCGAGTGCCCCAGGGGTGGCCCAATGCGACGTTTTCCAAGGTCGCAGGGAATGATCTATCATAGCAATTGGTATGGAACAGAAGCACGGTCACTGCCCTTGATTCCGAAATGCCGCTAGCCCCAGCCCACCGCACTATTCGGCCCCAAAAGTCCCTTTGTCAAACGACATTCCCGCAGCGCGCGAATTCGACGGGGCGGCATTCGGCGCTATTGTCCGGAACTGAATTATAACTTGCCTGCTGTGCGTTACCCCGCCTGCTTCATCGCTTCGTCCATGGCGTCATATAGCTTCTGCATCGTCGCCTCGGTTTCATCGCCCATGCTGGAGACGCGGAAGGTCGTGCCTTTGATTTTGCCGTAACCGCCGTCGATCAGGAAGCCCCGATCTTTGACCAGTTTTTGCAGTTTTGCCACGTCCACCACGCGGCCGCCCGGCCTGGCGCCGTTATTGACGCACGTGAGGGTTAACGACTCGAAACCTTTCTCCGGAAACAATGTGAAGCCGTGCTTCTCGGCCCATTGGCGCGTGAGCTGCGCGAGGGTGGTGTGGCGCAGGAAACGGGCCTCGAGTCCTTCGGCAAAGATGTCGTCCAGCTTCGAGGAAAGGGCATAAATGTGGCCAATGCTTGGCGTGCTCGGGGTCATGTTCTGCTCGGCGTTTTTCTGGAATTCGACGAAATCGAAATAATAGCCGCGATCCTTCATCTTGCCGGCGCGTTCCAGGGCAGCCGGCGAGCAGGCGAAAACCGCGAGGCCGGGCGGAAGAGCGAAGGCCTTTTGGGTCCCCGCCAAAAGAACGTCGATCCCTAACTCGTCGAAAGGGATTTTTGTGGCGCTAAGCGAACTGACGGAATCGACGATAAACATTACATCCGGATATTTTTTCTTCAGGCGCGCGATATCGATGAGCGGGCTCATCACGCCGGTAGAAGTTTCATTATGGATCAGTGTAAGCGCGTCGAATTGGCCGCTCGCGAGTTTCGCGTCGATCTGTTCCGCGCGAATGGGCGAGCCCCAATCCACTTTTAGTCCCTCGGCGGCTTTGCCGCAGCGCCCCGAAACATCCAGCCATTTGTCCGAGAAGGCGCCGCACATACAGCATAAAACCTTTTTCGCGACTAGGTTGCGAATTGCTCCTTCCATGACGCCCCATGCCGAGGAAGTGCTGAGATAAACCAGCCGGGTCGTGTAAAGGAGTTGCTGAAGCTGCGGCTGGATTTTCGCGTAAAGATCCTTAAACCCCTGGCCCCGGTGTCCGATCATGGGCGAGCGAAAGGCCTGAAAGGTTTTCTCGCTCACTTCAACTGGTCCCGGAATGTGCAGTTTTACATGTGCCATAAAAAGTATGTGAAATTTTTCACAAGCGCCTCTTTGGCGCAACCTATAAATCCTCGCCATCGCCATCCTGGGTTTTCGTAGAAGTGGTCGAAGCGGGAAACTACATGTCGTATTATTTTGGTTCGGGAATTGAACGGTGTAGTGGTTTGGGGCGTGAACTCGGCTTGCGTGGCCGGTGCAAATACCTGGCCCTTATTATTGTTGCTGTATTTCCATTATCATCATCACCACACCCGGTGAAAAATGTTGCCCATGGCCGGCGACGCCCCGCCATTGCGATGATATTGAGTAGTTTCTTCGTTGATTCGTGGTCTCATTAAATTTGAAAGTCCCGCCCCGATTTTTAATGTCGGAGCGGGACCAATTCTGAACTTCTGCCTCGTCGTTTTATTATGGAATGCTAAAGTTCCCCGTCGTGGCGTGGTCCTGCCCGCTGAAGTTCTGGTTGCCGCTGAACGTTCCGGCCGTGGACGATGTGAAATTCAACGTCAGCTCGGAATGCTCGCCAGCATGAGCCCCGCCATACTGCAGGTTCAACGTCGCGCTGTTGCCGTTCGGCGTATAGGTGTAGGTCCCGGTTGCTCCAATGTCCGAACTGAAATTGCTGGCAGAGGTGA
>DASYTB010000366.1:0-3455 GCA_036002705.1 Verrucomicrobiia bacterium | reverse complement strand
GATTCCTCATCTCCAGTTCTCCTCGGGTGGCAAAGGCGCCTCGGGATCTCCTTCGTAACCGACCTGCTCTCAAACCCCGACGCTACGTTGCCGCTTGGAACCGCTGTTACCTTTCGAGACGACGCTGATAATCTCGCCTTTTTGAATCTGCGTCGCGACCTGATCGCCTTGTTTCACTTGTGATGGGTCACGCACTACTTTGCCCGTCTTCAGATCCGTGGTGATCGAATAGCCGCGATCAAGGACATTTTGTGGTGAGAGCAGCCGCAGCCGCGCGGTGGTTCGCGCCATTCGTTCGCGCCAAGCCTGAAATTTCGCGGCCGCTTCCGTTTTAAGGCGACCCTTGAGTTGGATGAGCCGCTCGCGGCGGCGCTCGATCAACGCATCCGGCCGAACGCGTGTTAACCGAAGCTGCGCGGCTTGCCATCCAGTTTGTTTGCGATGGAGGTGATGACGCGCGCAACGATTCAATGACTCGTGCAGGTCATCGATGCGTTGCGATTGTTCCGCCAACCGGCGTTGAGGGTGCAATCGCGCGAGCCGCCGGCCGAAGGCGGAGAACACCTCACGTTTTTCGCCAAAGGCGTAGGCCAGGAGATCACGCAGCCGATTTCGCGCCTCGAAAATGTAGGGCCGGGCGGAAAACACTCCTTCCGTAATGATCTCGGCGGCCGCGGTGGGGGTCGCCGCGCGAAAATCCGCGACAAAATCGCTGATCGTAAAATCAATTTCGTGACCGACCGCAGAAAGGACCGGAAGCCGCGAGGCATAGATCGCGCGGGCCACCATCTCTTCATTGAACGCCCACAAGTCCTCGAGGCTGCCGCCGCCGCGCGCCACGAGGATCAGATCAATTTTCGGTTCGCCGTTCGAGAGCGCCCAGTCGTTGAGGAGATGGATCGCCGCCGCGATTTCCTGAGCCGCGCCCGGGCCCTGGACGCGGCAGCCAGCGAGCACCACGGACAAGGCCGGATTCCGCCGCTGGATGCCATGGAGCAGATCGTGGATGGCCGCGCCGACCGGAGAGGTAACCAATCCAACGGCGCGCGGATAATGCGGAAGAGGACGTTTGTGGCCCTGATCGAACAAACCCTCGGCGTGGAGTTTCTGTTTCAAGCGCTCGAACGCTGCCTGAAGCGCGCCGATGCCCTCAAGCTGCATGGATAAAACTCGAAGCTGATACTGTCCGCGCGCCTCATAAACCGTGACTTCGCCTTCGATGATGACTTTCTGGCCGTCCTGAAGATATTCGCGATTCACCGTGCGCGATTCGTTCCGAAAAAGAACGCAACTGAGCTGTGCGCTCGCGTCTTTAATGCTGAAATAAATGTGCCCGGACGCTTGCACTCGAAGGTTCGTGATCTCGCCCATTACTGACACGGTCCCAAATTCCTTCTCGAGCGTGCGGCGAATCGAGCCGGTCAGCTCGGAAACCGAAAGGACCTTCCGAACCGCTTCCGCCGGGAAGAGTTCACCGAATTCCCACTGTGATTTTTGAGTCCGCGCCATTGATTACTCCGCCTTTCGCTCAACCGGCAACGGTTCTGAAATCCGCCGGATCGATTTCGCGCGGCCTGTGTTGGAATCGATGTCGATCAGCGCGCCCTGCAGCAGGACGCGTCCGGACGCGACATTGAATTTCCGGGGTTGATTCGTCACGAATCGTTCAATCACCGGAATGATCTCGCGGCCCAAAACGCTTTCGTGTGGGCCTGTGAAGCCCGCGTCGCAAAGAAACGCCGTCCCGCCGGGAAAGATTTGTTCGTCGCCGGTTTGAACATGCGTGTGCGTTCCGACGACCGCGCTCACCTGGCCATCAAGCATGCGCGCAAGAGCAATTTTTTCAGAAGTGGCCTCGGCATGAGCATCGACAAAAATCACTTTTGCCCGCGCTTTAATTTGCGGGAGCGCCGCCTGCAAAACGCGAAAGGGATTATCCAGATCCGGCATGAATGTGCGCCCTTGCACGTTGATGACCGCCACGGTCAACCCGTCCCTCTCGAAATAACGGACCCCCGCCCCGGGCGTCTCCGCCGGATAATTGATGGGCCGGACGAAACGCGTTTCGCTCGCAAGCAAAGCCGAAACTTCCTTCTGGTCCCAAAGGTGATCGCCCGACGTAATAATATCCACGCCGGCGCTGAAGATTTCATTGGCCGTCGCGACCGTGATTCCCGAACCGCCGGCCGAGTTCTCCCCATTCCCGATCACGACGTCCAAGCCGAACTCCGACCGCAGCTTCGGCACCAATACTTTTACCGCACGCCGCCCGGGTTCACCGACGATATCCCCTATAAAAAGCAAGTTCACGTCGAGAGAAGATAAGGGATCAGCTTTGCGGTGTTAAGGGATTGTTCCTTTAACTTGCCCTGAATTCGAATTCTGGCATAGTAGGTGCGCGTGGGGATATACCGATTTACTCCTGACGTTTGCCAATGCTTTGACCGTGCTTTTTTAGTTTTCTACGGGCAGCGGTAATGGAAAGGCAGCTTGGAAAGGGCGAGCCCAAACGAATTACGCTCGTGCGAGTCCTTGATAATTAAAATGCGGAAGGGTGGCTGAGTGGTTTAAGGCACCTGACTCGAAATCAGGCGTAGGGGCAACCCTACCGTGGGTTCGACTCCCACCCCTTCCGCCATATGCTCGGCCTCGAATTAGCTTCTGGATCGGAACTTATCCGACTCCGAAATCATTTCTTCGATGTCGAGTGCGATCTCGAACGGCTCGATTTCTTTTTGGAACCGCTCCGGCTTCTCGTGCTTTGCCGTTTGGAGCGTGGCTGGTTCTTCACGTGGACTCCCGAGCGCCGGGCTTCGGAGAGGCCGATGGCGATGGCTTGCTTGCGGCTCTGGGCGTTCCCTTTTCCCCGTTTTAATTTGTGCACCTTCTCCCGCACGAATTCTCCCGCTTGAGTCGAGGCGGATTTCCCTGCGCGCTTGTCCGCTCGCGCACGCTTCATGGTTGTTTTTGTAGGCATTTATAGTCCTCCTTCACAACGCAATTAAAGCTTGGAATGAACACAAAAAGAAGCAGAGCGCCCCTGAATAGTGGATGGTCAGTCTGCTTACGGAAGGTCGGTGAATACCTTGTCAATAACTCACTCAGGGATTTCCCGGTGGCCCCTCGGGAATACTTGCATTCCGGCCATCATCTGGCATCATTCGGCTGATTATTAAAGTCTAAGCCGACCACTGCGTCGAGCTAAGTCTTTGCGAAACGCATTTCCTGCAGATGAGCACGGCAGTGACAAAAGTTCTCCTCGTTGAAGACGTGCCGAAGTACGCGCGTGTGATGCGGGAAATGCTTCAGGAAGACCGGGCGAGCTCCTTCGAATTGGACTGGGTTGATTCGGTATCTCTGGCTATTGAACGCCTCCCGGAAATCCAGCCTGAGGTTCTTCTTTTGGACCTGGCGGTCGCGCTGGGCCATGGAAACAAAGCCGTGCCCGAATTGCA
>DASYTB010000365.1:0-1852 GCA_036002705.1 Verrucomicrobiia bacterium | reverse complement strand
CCCGACGCCCGATATTCGCGCCGAACTGGCGGATGGTCTGATGTGGACCTTGCATGGACGGACCTTCCCCGCTCCGCGATTTGAGCTGGGGATCGCGCCCGCCGGTTGCATGTACAGCTCGGTCAATGAACTGGGGAAATTCATGAGTGTTTTATTCGCCCGCGGAAAAACCGCCTCAGGGCAAATCATCGAACCCGAGACTCTCGAGGAAATGTGGCGCGTGCAATTCGGCGAAAAAGGCGCGAAGGAAGGGTTCGGCCTGGGATTCCATATGCAGGAAACCAAAGGCGAACGCCTCGCCGGACACAACGGCGCGATCTATGGATTTTCCACGCACTTCAGCGCGCTCGTGGACGCCAAAGTTGGCGTGGTGGTAATTGCCTCAAAAGATTTCGCCAACACCGTGGCGGATGTGATCGGAATGAAAACCCTGGTGGCGATGCTTTCCGTGAAAAAGGGAATTCCGTTTCCAGAGCTGCCCCGGAGCACGCCCGTCGATCTCGCTTTGGCCAAACAAATTCAGGGACGCTACGAGGGCCCGACGCGCGGATTTGATCTGAACGCGCAAGGGACAAATCTTACCTTCCTTTGGCAAAACGGCGGTCTTCCCCAAGCCATTCGAGAATATAAAGGCGACCTCTTCTCGGACGGCGTGATCGGCTTTGGCATGCAGCTCACTCGCGATTCCGCTAAAAATGTCATTCGCATCGGCAGCGAAGAATTTCGAAAAGCCGAAACCTCGAAACCCGCCACCGCAACGGAGCGATGGCGCGCCTTGATCGGCGAATATGGCTGGGACCACGACACGCTTTATATTCTGGAACGCGATGGGAAGCTTTGGGCGCTCATCGAATGGTTTGAGTTCGATCCGCTCGAGGAAGTCTCCGAGAGCGTGTTTAAATTCCCGAGTCGCGGCCTTTACGATGGTGAAAAGCTGGTCTTCCACCGTGACCAGGCGGGGAAAGTTGCCGACGTGGTCGCCGCCAACGTTCGCTTCATGCGCCACTCGGTTGGCCCGGAAGATGGGCATCAACTTCAGCTTAAGCCCGTGCGGCCCATTCCAGAAATTCGCGCCGAAGCGTTGAAGTTGAATCCGCCGAAAGAAACGGGCGAGTTCAAAAAACCTGATCTGGTTGAACTAACGGGGATTGATCCCTCGTTGAAGCTCGATATTCGCTATGCGCGGAACGACAACTTTCTCGGCACGCCATTTTATACGCAGGCGCGAGCCTTTCTCCAACGTCCCGCCGCTGAGGCCGTCGCGCGCGCCAACAAAATGCTGCAAGATCGAGGCTACGGATTGATGATTTTCGATGGCTACCGCCCCTGGTTCGTGACGAAGATTTTCTGGGACGCCACGCCGGACGCGCACAAGTTCCTCGTGGCGAAGCCGTGGGAAGGTTCGCGCCACAATCGCGGCTGCGCCGTGGATCTGAGTCTCTTCGATTTGAAGACGGGAGAGCCGGTCGAAATGGTCGGCACCTATGACGAAGCGTCGGACCGAACCTATCCAGATTATCCCGGGGGCACCTCATTGCAGCGGTGGCATCGCAAGCTCCTGCGCGACCTTATGGAATCCGAGGGCTTCACCGTTTACCCGGAGGAATGGTGGCATTTCGATTTCAACGATTGGCGGCATTACCCTATCCAAAACATCAGATTTGAAGAACTTGGTTTGAAGTGAGGGACATCGCAGTTGTTAGCGCTGTTGGGTATTTCACACCGACAAACCCGGACAAAAAGACTCGCCGATTTGACCCAAAAGCTGAATCGCAGACCGTTCCCGCGGGGCTGACTCAGCGGCAACTCGCTGCGATTCTGAATGCTCCAAGGTGGCAGCTTTCAAGTTGGG
>DASYTB010000364.1:0-6994 GCA_036002705.1 Verrucomicrobiia bacterium | reverse complement strand
CGGATTTCTTCAGCTTTTCCTGGTATTCGCTGAGCGGGAGCGCTTTGCAATGAGGCACCAGTTTGCGCGCGCGATCAATCTCCATGTCGTTGAGGACGATGTAGCACTTACCCTCGAGACGCAAATAAACGAACGGGTCCGGAACGAACATCCGGACGGCAAAAAGCATGTCGGCGTTTTGTTCGCTGTCAGCGACGATTAGCAGGTTGTCCTTGCTCATTGCTTCCACGGGGCGACATGAGAATTCGCTTTTTCAACGGGTCAAGAGTTTTGAGTAAACGCCAAGGGGCCAAGAGAGGCAACGGATAAATCTGCTCCGTCAGATCAAATTTTCTTTGACAGCACAGTAAAATCGAACGCGCCCGTCAGCACCCGGCCGTTCGACTTAATCTGCACCCAAACCCGGTATTCACCCGGCCGTGGAAAGGCATAAGGAAAAGTCAATTCTCGCTCCGGGCGGCCGCACACGACGTCCACCGATTTGCGAACCGTTTCGCCCCGTTCGCGCCGGGCGAATACCTCCTGGGAGGCCATCGAGATTGTTCCCAGGGGATGGATATGAGTAAAGACCGATCCGTCCTTCGCGAGGATCACCGCATGGCTCCACATCCCCAAATACGGCTCGAGGGGAAGTGCCAGGCCGTCACTGGCCAGCGCATCAAAGCGAAGCGTGATTTCTTCTCCGGCCGTCACCCTGGGTGGTGTCAGAGAACGCAGCAGAGCAAAGGGAGAGAGAGGGGCGTCACGGGTTTCGCCAGAGGTAACCTTGTTCGCCGAAGCCGACCAGGCAGAGTTGTCAGGATCGGGTTTGTCACTGGCCTCGCTTCCGAGGCTGCTTTCGGGCAAATGCACTTTCGAGATGTACGTTTGCGCGAGCCCGCTCTCGCGTGTTACGTCGGCGTACACAGCGTAATCGCCAGAGGCATAGCCGCTCACGGGAACTTCGAAGATATTCGGTTTCACCTGGACCGGGTGCAAATGCGCAAAGAGGTTTCTGTCGGGCGTTGAAATCAGGAACAGGTGCATCAACTTGCCGTGATCCGCGATCAGCGGCGTGCGGTCATGCCAGCCGTGATCCGGGTCCTGCAAATTTACAACCAGCACTTGTTCCGAACCGCGGAGTTCCACCACAGCGGGAATTTCATCCGTCTTGAACAGGCGGTTATTCTTGAAATTCGAATCAACCTCGGTCCACCAGGCGTTCCCGCGCATAAGAGCGGCGAGCAGAAGCAATGTGCCAAGCGCCATTCCATAGCACCCGCGTCGCGCGCGAGTTACATCCGCCGCTATTCCCGGGGGCAAGGCGCTTTCGCGCGCCGCCGCGCCGATGATGATGACGAGCAGGGCGATCAAGCCGAGACCAGCGGCGAAAAACGCCGCGCCCATCCACGCGGGCATGGCCAGCCGCTGGGTCGCTACCGAATTGAGCGGAACAATCGCGGTGCCCTTCCCGAGAGATCCCTCAACGTCCACAAAGACGCTGTAGGCTCCAAAATCCATCAGCCACAGCTCGGTGCTGAAAAGATTGGTTTCGCCCTTAACCGGCACCGCAATGTCCGGCGGCGGCGCTCCTTTTTTTCCGGCGTCCCAACGCACGGGCAGCGCCGTGATGATGGTCGGGAGACCATTATTGACGCGCACGTTGATCTGCGCGCGACCGGGGACAACCTCGGGCGGTTGAATAGAAACGCGGACCTGGTAAGCCCCGGCGGCGCCTTCGTAAAAAACGGTCGAACTCCCTATATGCGCCTGAACCACAATCGCGCAAAAACAAAGGAGAAGCGCACAGAGCGCACCCGCCCTCGGGCGCTGCGACTCACGCAGATGATGAGCGCGCGAATTGTCCACGCCTCCGGCGTCATCGGACGTTTCTGCGCCCGAGAACGGGCGCGCTCCTCTGCCTTCTGGAAATGTCCCGCTTTTCATCGCTGAACGCGCGACATCCAATTCCCGAAGGCCAGCGCGATCCGCGACTTCACCGCCGCCAAAGTAAAGGCGAAGCATAAGCCCGCGACCGTCAGCGGATCGTTCGCCTGGTTCCAATAGCTGTTCCGCCACTGACTCGGTTTAATGAAATAAGGCCACCAACGATTGCCCGCGAGAAACCAATTATCCGCCGCCGGGCTGATTAGCAGTTCCGAAAAATAAAACTGCGCGCCAAAGAAAGCACCGATAAAGGCCACGCCCAACAGTATCGCGAGAAGCGAATCACGCCAGAAACCGCGCCCCTTCCCGAAATAAATCATGACCGCATCGATGGCCAGGCTGGGGGCCACCAGCAAAAGTGGAAAGCCGGGCGGCACCATATGATCGACGCGGTTGTAAATCGGAGCCAGGCGCGGTTCAGCGGAAAAAAGCGGCAAAATCCAGACCATCGCGCCGACGATCAACATATAGACCAGCGCGGCCCCCGTGGCGCCCCAGCGCATCTTCGAAGCGCGCGAGGCGGCGACCAGGTATAATGGATAAATGGCCGCCGAAACTTCGTAAAAGAAGGAGCCGTGCTGCTGATTCGGGTAGCTCTTTTCCGTCACGATGATGGTGGACATGGCCAAAAGCACTCCCGCCGCATACACGAAGAGCAAACTTCCCGAGCGCTCGCCCGTGCGGTTCTGATAACCGAGCACCAGCAGCAACGACCCGAGCGCAACCGCATACATTCCCGCGGCCAACACCGTGTGTGGCGGGCTGAGAATCTCCACGTCCAGGCCGTACGCATTGTGCCACCAATTGTCGAACGGCGCCGAAAACAGCATCGCCAGGGTTCCCCACATGATCACCCAGGCCCCCAGTGGCGCGCGGAACCGCCAGACCCGCACCGCCGCCGCCCGTTCGTCCGACGTGCCAAAATAGGTCGCGCGCAACGCCAGCCACCCCGCCGTGAAGCCAGGGAGCAACCCGCCGACTTGAATCATGATGTGCGCGGGCGTCCAAAAAGTGTCCCGGCCGATGGTGGAATGCCACGAAATATCCCAGAGCGCGCCCAGCGGAACGCAGGTCGCCCCGAAGACCGCCGTCAAACAGTACCATGGCAGCGCCGCCACGCGCTCCCGCGCGCTCCGTTCTTCGATGGCACCCGATAAAACCGCGGTTCGCATTCGCAATGATTAGACCGACCCAGAGCGTTACTATTACGGAACCCGGCGCGATTGACCAGTAATCTCAAAGATTTTGAGAAACCGCTTGCACGATCAGCCCGCGCGATTATATTCGGTGCGCATCAGGAACGCGGGGTGGAGCAGCCCGGTAGCTCGTCAGGCTCATAACCTGAAGGCCGCAGGTTCAAATCCTGCCCCCGCAACCAACCTCTGAACCGTGGTTCTACGCGGTCCCTGGACGGAAATCAGCGCGATCCGTTTTGTTGTGCTCGCTCTTCATCCAGATAGCCGTCATCGGAGCGGTCTTCCTCTTGATTATCGGCGAATCCATTTTGACAAAGGCGGAGACGACTAGTAGACCATGGGCTCGCCGGTGCGCTACTCGCCTTCAAATAACTATTACACGGCCCGAGCCGAAGTTAAGAGTGCATAACCTTTCGACTGTTATTCGCTTCGGGCTTCCGTACCTGCGTAAATATTGGGCACGCCTCGCTTGCGGCATTCTCCTCGGACTGATCTTTGGGCTCTCGAATACAATCATCCTTGGCGCTACGAAAACGTTGCTGGACCGGATGTTTCCGAAGCCGGCCGTTGCGTCGGCTTCAGAACAAAACCACGAGGGGTGGAAGGCAAAAGCCCAAGCCACACTTGCCCCTGTCCGGGACAAAATCTCCTCCTTCGTCGATCCGTGGCTGCCGCGTTCCAGCCGCCCGGTGGATGCCAGACAAGTGCTCGGCGCTCTCGTCTTTTTCCCGCTGCTCTTCGCTTTCCGCGGCTACGCGGGATATCTCACGGGCTACTGCATGGGTTGGGTGAGCGAGCGCGTGGTCAACGATTTGCGGCAGGATGTATTTCATAAGCTGGGTACCCTCTCGCTCGATTTTTATAATCGCTCCACCATGGGCAATCTGATTACGCACGTGGACGGTGATACGCAGGCGCTGCAAAAAGCGCTGAATTTCGGCGTTTCCGATCTGGCCAAGGAACCGATCACGATTGTCTGCACGGTCGCCTTTCTTTTGTGGCTGGATTGGGAGTTGACCCTTTTTGTCGTCGGCTTTCTCCCGCTGTGCATTCTGCCCATGACGATTCTCGGAAAAAAAATGCGCCGGGCCAGCCGGAGCAACACGCAAGCCGCTGTTTCCCAGCAGAGCGTACTCGTCGAATTTCTCAGCAGTATTCGGCTCATCAAAGCCTACAACCTGGAAGAGCAGGCCACCAATCGGTTCGGCGCGCACGCGCGGCGCATCTTGCAACAGCGCATGAAGCAAATCCAGGCGAAGGAGCTCATCAGCCCGCTCATGGAAGTTCTCGGGGCTTTCGGTCTGGGTATCGTCATCATTTATATTCTGATTCGCCACAAGACCGGCTCCGATCTGGCAGTCTTTGTCGCCGCCGTTGCCGCTCTGAATCCCCCAATCCGCAAAGTGGCCGGGCTCCATCTTTTTTTCGAGCAGGCCGTCGCCGGAATCGAGCGTTTGATGGCGATCTTTCGCGAAGAACCGACCGTTAAGGAACCGACCGTTCCGCGCCGCATAAAACCGTTCGCCCGCGAAATTCGCTTCGAGAACGTCACCTTTGCCTATCGGGATCGGCCTGTCCTCCAGAACTTTAATCTCGCGCTTCCTTACGGGATGAAACTTGGCGTCGCGGGCGAAAGCGGCTCCGGCAAGAGCACGCTTATTAATCTGCTCTACCGCTTTTATGATCCACAGGAAGGGCGCATTCTCATCGATGGGCAGGACATCCGTGAGGCGCGAACGGCCGAGTTGCGTGCTCACATGGCGCTCGTTAGCCAGGAAATTATCCTTTTCGACCAAACCATTGCCGAGAACATTGGTTGCGGGAAACCGGGGGCAACGCGCACCGAAGTCGAAGCGGCCGCCCAAGCGGCCTTTGCCCACGATTTTATTCTCCAACTTCCTGCCGGCTACGATACCCGTGTCGGAGACCGGGGGGTTTTGCTGTCCGGCGGCCAACGCCAGCGAATCGCCATCGCGCGCGCCTTTATCCGGCAGGCGCCCATCCTGGCGCTGGACGAAGCTACCGCCGCTCTCGATGCCGAAGCCGAGGCGCAGGTACAAAAAGCCATCGATCATCTCAGCGAATATCGCACGGTTATTTCTGTCGCGCACCGCCTCTCCACCTTGGCCAAGATGGACAAAGTTATCGTTCTCCGATCGGGTGCCATCGTCGAAGAAGGAACTTTCGCGGAACTCATCCGGAGCCAGCGCAGTTTCGGAGCGATGGCTCGCACGCAGGGAATTTTCAGTGACGCGCATGCGCATCTTGCACACTGAGTGGTCCGACGGATGGGGCGGGCAGGAAATTCGGGTGATCAACGAAATGGAAGGGATGGCCCGCCGCGGTCATGAGGTCATTCTCGCGACACGTCCAAATTGTCAAATTTCCGAAGTCGCGCGTCGTCGCGGGATTGAGGTGGTTCATCTTCCAATGCGCAGTCCTCTTGACGTCCGTTCGATTTTCCAACTGCGTCGCGTGCTCCGCGCCAAAAACATCGAAATTGTTAATACGCACAGCGGCATCGATAGCTGGATCGGCGGGATCGCGGCTCGTATTGCGGGCGCGCCTCTTTTGCTCAGAACCCGGCATCTTAATATTCCCCTCAAACGAAGCCCGATTAATTTTGTGCATTCCCTGCCCGACGCCATTATCACGTGTGGAGAAGCCATTAGAAAAGAGCTGATCGAGCGTGACGGCTTTGCGCCCGAACGCCTGGTCAACATCGCCACCGGAATTGATTTCAATCGTTTCACCCCAACGCGAAGCCGGGCCGAAGTGCGTGAGACCCTTGATTTGCCGAGTGGTGCGTTTGTTGTCCTGATGATTGGGATTTTGCGCGGGGTGAAAGGACACGAGATCGCGCTTCAGGCCATGGCACTGCTCGCGAAAGAATTCCCGGAAGTCGTCCTTCTCCTGGCGGGAAACGGTCCAATGGAAAGTTACCTGCGTGATAAGGCGATCGCTTTCGGCGTTGCGGGCCGCATTTATTTCCTCGGCTTCCGTGACGATATTCCCGACTTGATGGCGGCAGCGGACATGCTCCTGCTGACCTCAAAATCGGAGGGCGTGCCGCAAAGCGTCACGCAGGCGCTTGGTTTCGGCTTGCCGGTCGTTGCGACGCGCGTTGGAGGCGTAACCGAACTCATCGAACACGAGCGTACCGGAATTTTAGTTCCGCCCGGAGATCCCGCCGCCGTGAGTGAGGCCATCCGCAGCGTGGTGGAGGACCCCCAGAAGGCCCGGGCCCGGGCCGCCGCGGGCAAAGCGCATGCGCGGGCAAACTTCAGCCTGGATCTCATGCTCGAAAAAACGGAGCGACTCTACTCGGAAATGCCCCGCCAAAAAAAAAGGTTTCATAAATAAGGGCCGGAGAGACTCCTCCCGAATTCCGAACGAGGTAATCGCGCTATGATCGGCATCAAATCGCGCCATCGTCTTGAACAGCGGGAGCACCCGCCCGGGTATTCCGCTCAGCGCCGAGCTTTCCAGAACCATCCGGCCTTCGTTAACTCTCTGTACTCCGACTCCGAAGCAGATAACAAAAATACTAAAAATTAGAATTTTCCTGCCGATAAGTTATTGAGCAGATGAGTATCGCCTCGACCAATCGGATTAAGTTCGCGCCGTCAAAGCCTCAGACGATCTACGAGATCGACGAAGATATCCCTGAACCGCGCCGGTCGATCCTGCTCGTGGAGGATGATAAACTCTTTAGCGAGTTGGTGAAGGAGTATCTGGAATCGTTCGATTATTCAGTGACTGTCGCAGAGGACGGCGTCCAGGGCATGAAGCGGATCATGGAGCAGCACTTCGATTTGGTGATTTGCGATCTCTTAATGCCGAATTTGCCAGGGGATATGTTCTACATCGGC
>DASYTB010000363.1:0-6224 GCA_036002705.1 Verrucomicrobiia bacterium | reverse complement strand
CGCCGGTGAGGCGTCCTTCGGCGCCTTGGCGGTGCCTTCCACGATCATAATTGGATGCTCTTTTTCCTCGTCGGTTGGTTCGCGCAATTCCGCGGCGATGGACAAATAATATTTCGCGGTCACTTGATCGCCCGGCTTGATTTCGTCGAGGCGCTTCACGGATTTATCGACGGTTATCGTCGAGACGTCACCGAGCGGGCCTTTAAGAGTCAGTTCGCGTTTCTCGAGGTCGAGGTCCTGGACCGTGGCGGTGGCGGTGACGAGCATTTCATCGCCGACGTTCATTTTGTGATGAGGTTCGTGATCCTCGGCTCGAATCGGCGTCGAAAGACCGACAGCCAGGGTTGCAGCGCAGAACCATTTGTTCAGATGTAGTTTCATAATGTTTTTTTGATGCTTAGTTTTTGTTAATTGGACTGAAAATTATCGCTGCCGACGGCTCATAATTCGGCAGATAATTCCCCGAGCGGCGGCTCAAAAGCCGGCGTTAATTCACGCTCCGATCGTTCCGAAAGCCACTCCTGAAAAACGCGGTAGCCCACGGCGAGGAGAGTTGGGCCAAGGAAGACACCGATAAAACCAAACGTGATCGCGCCCCCCAGGACGCCAAAAAGAATGAGCAAAAACGGTGTGGTGCTGCCTCGGCTGATCAACCAGGGCTTGAGGAAATTATCGATGCTGCCGACGGCCAGACCCCAAATCATGATAAAAATGGCCCAACCGGTTGAGCCCTTGTGGTAAAGCCAGAGTGCTCCAGGCAGAGCGACCAAAGCCGGCCCTAATGGAACAACCGAAAGAAAGAGCGTGAACAACGCAAGCACAGCAGCGCCCGGAATACCGGCGATTAAAAAGCCGATCCCTCCCAGGACTGCCTGGATCAGGGCGGTGCCCAGAACGCCATAAACAACCCCTCGAATGGTGCTTCCGGCAAGGTTGAGGAGGCGCTCGGCGCGGTCTCCACCAATACGGACCATGGCCGTGCTCAACAGGTTGGCCGCCCGGATGCCATCGCGAAAGAGAAAGAAACAAATGACGAGACTCAACGCCAGATGAATCAAGCCGCCGCCCAGCGCGACGCCCAGAGCCAGCAGGCGCGCGCTGGCGGGTTCAAGAACGCGCCGGAGGGTGGCGAGAAATTTGGTGCTGTCCTGGAGGTGCGCCTGCCAGGTTTCCGCCGCGCGCGGGCCGAGCACCGGAAATTTCTGAAGCCATTGCGGCGGGGCGGGAGGGCCGGTATCGAGCCATTTGCGGGCGGCGACAGTCAAATCCTTGACCTGGTCGGCGAGATTAACGCCAACGATGCCGAAAGGGAGAAGAATGACGAGAGCGAGGGCCAGGGTCATGACCAACGCCGCGAGCGTCCGCCGGTTTTTGCAAAAATCGAGGAGGCGCCGATAGGCCGGCCAACTCGAGAAGCAAAGAATCGCGGCCCACACCAGCGTCGAAAGAAACGGCCAGATGACCGCGAGGCAGCCAACGGCCAGCACGATCAAAATGAACCAGCCCAGGTTCTGTTCCAGTTTAGAACGCAGCGTGCTCACCAGGTTTACGAGTCCCCAGAGTGACTGGGGAGACTTGCTGAATTGTTGAGGGTCGCCGATCCGGAGAGGCAGAGTGCTCTCCGCTTCCCTCGCCTTGAAATTCGTCGAGAACGTCCGCGAGGGATTTGAACCGGCCAATGTGGCCGAATTTTTCTTCCAACCCTTCGACTCGCAAAAGGTCGCGCACCGCCGAACGCGCCTCGACAATTTGGAATTCGATGCCCTCCGCCACAAGATCGCGCTGCAAGCTTTTGAGCATTTCCGCGCCAGCCAGATCGACGTGCGGTACGTTCGAAAGATCGCAAAGCACAAGCTTCACCGGCTCCGGCGCGGATTCGACTCTCGCGTGAATCGTATCGGCCACATGCTCGACATTGAAGTAGAGCAGCGCCGACTCGACCCGGCAGACGAGAACACCCGGGACGCGTTCGTTTTCAGGGTGGCGATCCATATCCGAAAAGCGGCGAGTGCCGGGAATCCGAGCCAAAAAAGCGACGTGCGGTCGCGAGGCCCGTCGGAGGAGCATGAGAATGGAAATGATCACGCCCAGCATTACTCCGCGAAGCAAACCGGAACCGAGCACGCCCGCGATGGCCGCCAGGGCGATCGCGAATTCACCTCGATGGTACCGCCACAGGCGACGCAAAGCCGAGATTTTAAGCAACCCGGTGACGGCGAAAAGAACGATGGCGGCAAGAATCGGTTGCGGAAGGTTGCGCAGCATCCCCGAGAGAAATAACGCCACCAGCAGGACGATGATCGAAGCGACAAAGCTGGAAAGCGGAGTGCGCGCGCCGCCACTTTCATTCACGAGCGATTGGGACATTCCTCCGCTCACGGGAAAGCCTTGGCCCAATCCAGCGGCGAGATTGGCTCCCGCCAGCGCGAGAAACTCGCGATTGCTATCAAGCCGATAGCCATGCTTCTCGGCAAACATCCGCCCAATGGCCACCGTTTCGACCGCGCCGAGCAGAAAACAGGCAAGTGACAACGGGAGCAGTTCGTTAATGTCGTTCCAATGCAACGCCGGCAAGCGGAGGGGCGGCAGGCCTTCCGGGACGTGGCCGAGCAATTTGACTCCGTAATGTTCCAGATTGATGAGAGACGCCACGATGATCCCACCGACCACCACCACGATCGCGATGGGACGATTCGGCAGGAATTTTTTCCCGAGGATGAGTATGCCCAACGCGGCTACGCCCAACGCTAGCGACATCGGGGTCGTCTGACCCAAGTGCGTAAGGAAGCCCCAACTGCGTTCCCAAAAATTGCCGTGGGATCCAGGAATCCCAAAAAGTTTCGGGAGTTGCGTGCTCGCCAAATACAACGCCACGCCGGCCTTAAAGCCGATCAAGACGGTTTCGGAAATGAACTTTACGATGACACCGGCGCGAAAGAGCCACGCGACGAACGCGATCGTCGCGACGAGCAAGGCGGTTCCGGCGGCGAGCGCCGCGAAGCGAGAGGTGTCGCCCTGCGCCAAAACGCCAAGCGAAGAGCCCATGAGCAACGAAATCGCCGACGTCACCGCAATTGCGGTTTGTTTGGAACTGCAAAACACCCAAAAAACCAACCCGGAAAAAAGGCAGGCATACAATCCGGCTTGGGGCGGGAGCCCCGCGAGCGAGGCGTCGCCAATCGCCGATGGCAATAAGTAGGCCGCGAGCGTGATCCCCGCCGCGATATCCGCACGAGCCCATTCCTTCTGGTAGGAGCCGAGCCATCTCACCGCTGGAATCCAGCGCGCCCACAGAGAGCTCGAGACGGCCTGGCCTGAAGGATTGTTCATGGGACTCGTGTGTCCTTAGTACACTTGCGGGATGAAATTCCGGCCCTTGAGGCTCGCCTGATCGTCATAGGCGCCCTTCATTGAACGTTTCGGCAAGTCCACTTTCTCGCGGGGCAATTTTTTGTGCGGGATAAGCTTCAACAACTGCGCGATGCAGTTCAACCGCGCCCGCTTCTTATCGTCTGACACCACGATGTACCATGGGGCGCGCTTCGTATCTGTCGCTTCGAGCATGCGGTCACGCGCGCGGGAGTACTCGAACCATTTGCTGCGGGAGGGAAGGTCCATCGGGCTGAGTTTCCATTGGCGGAGGGGATCCTCGATGCGTGCCTCAAACCGGCGTTTCTGCTCCTTGTCGCTGACCTCAAGCCAAAACTTGATCAAGATGATGCCGGCTTCAACGATGTACTTTTCGAACTCCGGGCAAACCTCGAGAAAGCGTTCGTATTGGTCCTCCGTGCAGAAGCCCATGACACGTTCGACGCCAGCGCGGTTGTACCAACTCCGGTCAAAAATCACGATCTCGCCCCCGGCGGGGAAGTGTTGTGTGTACCGTTGCGTGTACATCATCGTCTTTTCGCGGTCGGAGGGCGCGGGCAGCGCCACGAGGCGAAAAATTCGAGGGCTGACACGCTCGGTAATGGCGCGAATCGTGCCGCCTTTACCGGCGGCATCGCGGCCTTCGAAAATAACGATGGCGCGGAGACCCTTCGCCTTCACCCAATCCTGGAGGCAACAGAGCTCGCCCTGAAGCTTACGCAATTCCTTCTCGTATTCTTTGCCTTTTAAACTCGGATGATCATCCCCATTTTTGAGAAGCTGATTCTTGTGTCCGTTTCCGCCGCCCAACGCGTTTCCGCTGTGGACGCGAGCGAGGCCACGGCGGGCTTCCCTGGCTTCTTTTTTCGCGCGTTTCAGACGCAGTTTGGCCAAAGCTCTTTGGCGCTTGGCTTCGTTTGCTGCTTCCTTGGCTTCTTTTAACGCCTCATCGGCGGTTTTGGCGCGTTTCTGCAACAGGTCCACTGGCCTGATTGGACGAGCCGGGATTCTTCGCCTCTCCGTTTTCGGTATCATTTGCGTTTTCGGAGCGGGTTCCGGCGGACGCTCGGATTTGTCATTGATGATTTCGTCTATCATGGCGTTTTTCCTCCTGTGACCGCTGCTGGTTTGTGGCCCGCCTTGAGGGCGGCCGCCATTTCGTCGTCTGCCGGCTGTGGACCTGACGAATCCTCTTTATCGTCCGGGCGAAAAAGGCTCACCTTTGAAGGTAGATTACCCATCATGTGCATGACTTCCGCGGCGGTTCCGAAGACAAATTCCGCCCGGCGATCCGGGACGGACATCTTGTAGAAGTAACCGACGGAGAGCCATTTTCCGGACCGGCCGAGAACGAACTCGTTGGGCGTCATGGTCGTGTCTTCCGGATCAAACCCTTCCTGCAGGACGACGTAAGGCCCCCCGCGATCACGGGGGCTGATTTCATTGGCCTGCCGCCAGGAAGAGAGGCTCGCGAGGCGGACATCGTGAAAGCTGTTGGTGATATTGCGGAGGTTGGCGTTGCTCATAAACGATTTATTTGGTGGCGGGCTGAGCCATGGCGTATTTGGGCTCGGCCCAGCCGCCGCCGAGAGCGCGATAGAGTTGCACCACGCTCAAGAGTTCATCCCTTTGGGCTTGCGCGAGGGTAAGTTCCGCGCTGAAAAGCTCCTGCTCGTTGTAGAGGACCTCCAGGTAACTGGTAACGCCGCCTTCGTAGCGAAAATGGGCCAGGTCAGTCGCGGCGCGATTTGCTTCCGTGCGCGCCCGCTCTTTCTGGTAAAACTCGCGTATTCGTTGGTAGCCGATAAGGCTGTCCGAGACTTCGCGGAAGGCCTCTTGAACGCTTTGGCGGTACACCGCCACGGACTCCGTAAACCGCGCCTCGGCCAATTTCAGATTGCCCTTCAAGCGCCCGCCGGTGAAGAGCGGAAAGGTGACGGCTGGACCAAACTGCCAGGTGCGCGTGGCGCCAGTGAAAAGTTCGGACAGGGCAACGGTCTGGTTTCCATAAAATCCAGTCAACGTGATTTGGGGATAGAAAGCAGCCTTGGCCTCGCCGATATTCGCATTGGCGGCGATGAGTTGCTGTTCCGCCGCGCGGATATCCGGCCGACGCTCGATGATGCTCGAGGGCAAACCGGGCGGGACTTCCGCGAACAACGTTTGGGCAGCGAGCGTACTACCACGTTCGATCCTGCCGGGATTGCGCCCGAGCAAAATACCCAGCTCGTTTTCTTTCTGTTCAATCCGGCGAAGCGTGTCGGAAATGGCGGCATCCGCCGTCCAGACGAGAATTTGCCCCTGATAGACGTCCTGCATCTGGGCGACGCCGCCTTGTTCACGCGAAATGGTCAGGTCCAGCGAATTGGTCCGAGCGGCATAGGTGCGATGAGCGATTTCCAGTTCAAGGTCCAGCTCGAGCAACTGCAGGTAGGCGGTGGCGACGTTCGCCACGAGCGTTTGACGGACGGTTCGCTGGGCTTCCTCGCTGGCCAGGAGGAGCGCGCGTGAGGCTTCGGTGGCGCGGCGAATGCGACCCCAGAGATCAATCTCATAGCCAGGCATGGAGACGAATACATCGCCATAGCCCCGTTCCGGATTCGAACCAGGCGGCAGCTTTACGGAGCCGTTTTCGGATGTCCGGGAGGTCGCTAGATCCCCGCCCGCATTGATCGTGGGGAAGAATTGAGAGCGGGTGACACGCAACGACGCTTCCGCCTGGAGGACGCGGGCGGCCACAATCTGAATATCGTAACTGTTCGTCAGCGCTTCATGGATGAGCGCCTGCAACCTCGGGTCCTTAAATGTTTCCCACCAAACGACGTCCCCAAAAGAAACCTGGACCGCGTTCGTAT
>DASYTB010000362.1:0-1728 GCA_036002705.1 Verrucomicrobiia bacterium | reverse complement strand
GGATGATGGCGGTCCACCCGCGTTGCATTTCACTGTCGCTACCGCCATGATGAACCAGCACCTCGATAGCTGGCTCCTCGCCGACGATCCGCAGCATGGAAATTTCTCGATGGGCTTGGCAAATATCGAGCTCAAGCGCGGCACCGCACCCGCATCGGCATCGAGCACTCATCAAAGTGGGAGCGGCCTAAGCGCGGCGACTACCAGTGAGATCGAGCTTGAGGAATCAATCTTTGCCTTCAGCAAAGCGCCGGAAGAACAGATCGGACGCGCGACCAGAGGCGGTAGCACCGGCGCGAAAGTACGGCTCGAAGCGCCGTCCCGCAGTGGCGGGAGAAATAAAGGACGCGTTTCGATTTCGTTGGGCGGAAAAGAAGCAAGTTTTGATGTCGCAGAAAATCTTGGACGCGATGTCCAGATCAACGGGACTCCGTTCACTCTCAAGATCGTCAATTACTGGCCGGATTTCCGGATTCAGGATGGCAAACCAGATTCGGTGACGGATCAGCCGAATAATCCTGCGGTGCTGGTCACGATCCGCGGGAAAGGTGTTCCCGCCACAAAGACAGCACCAAATCCACATGGCGCTGGCACGGACTTCACTGCGACCGGAGGCCCGCCGGCAATGCCGCCGTCTGGCGCAGAGGCGCCGAATCATCTCGCGCTCTTCATCGCGGATGATGGCGGGATCACTTACGAGCTTGTTTCGCGAAAGAATGGCACATCGTCGGGCAAGATCGACATCAATAAACCGCTCGCGACTGGTTGGGCCGACTGGCAATTGACAGTCGATAAGGCGATGCCGCACGCCGAACAATCCATGGACTTCACGCCGGTCAAATCCGAGCAAACATCAAAATCTTCCGCGGATTTGCCCGATGGCGTGCGCGTGCGGATTCAACAAAATGGGGAAACGTTTGAGCAATGGGTTCCAGCTGGCTGGCAGATCACCGTGCCCATCCGCCAGGGGACGGATTCGCCGGGGCGAACTTCGCCTGAGCAAACGATGATCGCTTACGGCTGGAAAATTGTTTCGCTGCCCATCGGCCTTGAGCTGCTCGATTTTGAAGTGAAACGCAACGAAGGAATCGACAGCCCGGCCGGATTCAAAAGTACGCTGCGCGTCGTCACCGCCGACGGCGAGACTGCCACCGGCTCATGCTGGATGAACAATCCATTCAGTTATCCCGGCGCATGGTGGCGCACCTGGACAGGCCTCACTTACAAAATCTCGCAGGCATCCTGGAATCCGGAAAATCTCGGCCAAAGCACCGTGCAGATTTTGCGCGATCCCGGTTGGCTTTTAAAATGGATTGGGTCGCTCCTCGTGGTGATCGGCGTGTTCATGATGTTTTATCTCCAGCCCTACCGCAAACAAACCGAAGGCGATCCGATTCTGCCTTCGGCTCCAGTACCGCAAAACCGCCAGCCGGAACCGATTCGCGCACCAGCAGTAATTGGACATTGAAGTGCAGCGCCGGGTTCCGAGGGATCGAAAATGAAAGTACAATTCAGGAGGTTCATTCTGTTAAGCGCGGTTCTCTTGACGGCGTGCAGTTCGGGAAAAAGTCCGGGCTCGACAGCTCGTGCGGCGCAATCGAATCCGTGGGGTTATTACACGGGCGAGCCGGAGGCGCGTTGGAACCCCGACGGTCGCACGATGACTTTGTTGACCGAGTTGCGCTACACCGACCCGCACGGACTCGTCTGGGTCGCCCCTGCTGGGTC
>DASYTB010000361.1:0-5320 GCA_036002705.1 Verrucomicrobiia bacterium | reverse complement strand
TCATCTTTCGCACCTGTTCGCGCAGCATGGCCAGGTCGTTAAATTGGCGCTCTAAATCGTTCTTTTCCTGTTGCAAGCGCTTGAGTTCTTTCAAGAGGTATTCGCGGTCGCCCTCGGAAACCGTGAGCTTGCGCTGATATTCGCCGATCTGGGAATCCAAACCGGCGATCTGGGTGTTCAGGTCGGTCATGCGCTTGGTCAGGTCATCCCGCTGGGTTTCCAATTCGTTGATGCGGGCATCGCGTTTGGCGATATCGGCGGCGGCGTTGGTGGCGGCGATTTGCGCTTCTTCACGGACCTTCGCCAGATTGGCTGTCACGGAGACGAGGGTATTCGAGGTTTCCGTCAATTGCTTCGTGCGGGCGGTCAGGTCCTGTTCGAGAGTAACGTTCACGGCGCTTTGTTCCGCGAGTTTGCGTTCGGTATCGGAAACTTTTGTCGAAAGCTGGGTGATCGTTTCGGAGTCCTGTTTCGCTGTTTTTTCGGCGACGGAATGGCGATAAAACCAGCCCGCGCCCAAGCCCACGCACAGCAATATTAAAATAGCGACCAACGCTCTCATAAAGTTAAGCGGTTACGATGCTGGCACGCAGCCGCTTTGGCAAGTCCGCATCTTAACCCGACAATAGTTCAGGTGATTTGAAACGATTGGAACGCCGCAGACGGGAATCTTGGAACTTGAAAGTTGAAGCGTGCGCTTCAAGCCCGACCAGCCTATGCTCCAGGTTAACAGCAACTGGATATGAAACGCGCCGCCATTCGAATCTTTTGCTTTGCCGCGCTTTTCACAGCCACATGGGCCGCGGCGGTCGCGCCTGAAGAGCTGTGGTCCTTGCAGCCTGTGAAGTCCTCGGCTCTGCCCAGGGTGGAGGAGGCCCAACTCTGCCGCACGCCCGTGGACTTCTTCGTCCTTGCGCGCCTCGAGAAGGAGGGGTTGACGCTGAATCCCGAAGCCGATCGGCGCACGCTGATTCGGAGACTGACTTTCGACTTGCACGGAGTGCCTCCGACCCGGGAAGAGATCGACCGGTTTATCACCGACGTTTCGCCCCGCGCCTATGAAGAACTCGCCGAGCGGCTGCTCGCTTCGCCGCGCTATGGCGAGCACTGGGCGCGGCATTGGTTGGATGTGGTCCGCTACACCGAGAGTCAGGGGTTCGAGTACGATCATCTCCGGCCCAACGCCTGGCACTACCGGGATTATGTGGTCGATGGTTTCAATTCCGACAAGCCCTATGACCAATTCATAAGGGAGCAAATCGCCGGCGACGTGATCGACCCAACTTCTCCCGACGACGTTATCGCCACCAGTTTGCTGGTGTGCGGTCCGTGGGACCAGGCCGGAAACAGCCAGGCCAACGCCACGCAGAAAGCGATCACGCGCGAGGAAGAACTCGAAGATCTGGTGAGTGTCGTGGCCCAGGGGTTTCTCGGCATCACCGTCAATTGCGCTCGTTGCCATTCGCATAAGTTCGATCCCGTTCCGCAGAGCGACTATTACCGGATCAAGGCCGTTTTCGAAGGCGTCCGTCACGGGGAGCGAAGCATCGCGAGCCGTCGCGATCGCGATGCTCGCGAGGCGGAGATCGCCGCGCTCAAGCGGCGCTTTTCCGACGAAAGGGAGCTGGACCGCGCGATGAAGGCGCTCAAGCCGCTGCCGGTTTCCTACGCGGGCATTCGCGAACAACCCGCGCCAACCCGGCTCTTAAAACGCGGCGATGTGAAGCAACCGGGTGAGGAAATGCGCGCGGGAGCTCTCTCAGCCGTTCGGAGCCTGCCCTCGGATTTTGGGCTGGGCCCCAATGCGCCGGAAGCGGAACGCCGCATGAGATTTGCCGAGTGGATTGCCGATCCGCGGAATCCGTTGACGCCCCGGGTCATGGCCAATCGTATTTGGCAGTATCATTTTGGACAGGGCATCGTGGCGACACCGAGCGATCTCGGCAGCAGCGGCGCCCGGCCCAGTCACCCGGAGCTGCTCGATTGGCTGTCGGCAAGTTTTGTCGAGCATGGTTGGAGCATTAAATCGCTGCACCGCCTCATCGTTTGTTCGGCGGCATACCGCCAGAGTTCCAGCTTTAAGGCTGAGGCCGCAAAAGTTGATGCCGAGAATCAGTTGCTCTGGCGGTTCAAGCCGCGCCGGCTCGAAGCTGAGTCTGTTCGCGATTCAATCCTCTCGATCAGCGGGAGCATGAATTGGAAGATGGGCGGCCCGAGTTTTCGTCCGTTCGATGTCGTCACCTTCAATTCCTCAACTTATATTCCACGCGATTTCACTGGCCCGGATTTCGATCGTCGAACGATTTATCGCGCGAACGTGAACTCCGGGAAAGACCCGCTGCTGGACGCGCTCGATTGTCCGGAACCTTCGGTGAAAACACCCCGCCGGATGGTCACGATGACTCCGCTCCAGGCGCTTTCGTTGATGAACAATCCTTTTATTCAACGCGAGGCAGAGAGGTTGGCCCAACGAATCCTGGCCGAGCACGCTTCCGGCGAGTTACCCGTCGAGCGAGTTTATGAAAGCGTCCTTGGACGCAAGCCTTCAACGAACGAGCGCGCGGCTGCGTTGAACGAAGCCCTGGATCGCGGGCTGTGGCATGTTTGCTGGGCGCTGTTCAATTCCACGGAATTTCTTTATGTCCGCTGAAAAGCCTGAGTTTACCGAGTTTACGGGGGCGCTGCTGCCACGCCGCCATTTTTTATGGAGTAGCGCGGCCGGCATCGGCGGATTGGCGCTCGCCTGGATGTTAAATCGCGAGAACCGCGCGGCGGCCGCAGCCTCGGGACAATTCGTCTTGTCGCACTTCTCTCCACGCGCGCGCCGCGTCGTGCAAATCTTCTGCGCCGGTGGCGTGAGCCATATCGATACGTTCGACTACAAGCCCGACCTGGAGAAACTTCACGGCAAAACGCTGGAAGGAAAGGGCGAAAATAAGGGCTTTTTCGGTCAACCGGGCCGAATCATGAAAAGCCCGTTCGAATTCCAGCGCTACGGCGAATCTGGCCACTGGGTCAGTTCGCTGCTGCCGCACCTCGCGACCTGTGTGGACAACGTGAGCTTTATCCATTCGATGGTGGCCAAGAGCAACAATCACACCCCAGCCACCTTCCAAATGAATTCAGGGTTCACGATGAACGGTTTTCCCTGCATGGGTTCGTGGATCAGCTATGGCCTCGGCGCCGAGAACGAAAATCTCCCGGCTTTTGTTGTGCTCCCGGATCCACGCGGCAATCCCGCGGGCGGTTCGATCAATTGGACGGCTGGGTTTTTGCCCGCGAAACATCAGGGCGTCGCCTTTCGCACGAATTCCAGCAGCCCGGTCGTTGACCTGAAAACGCCCGAATCCATTCGCGCCACCGACCGTGAAAAAGACCTGTGCTTCCTTGCCGATATCAACCGACGGTTCGCGGACGAAAACCCCGAAGAAGCCGATTTTAGCGCTCGACTGCGTTCATATGAACTGGCCGCCCGCATGCAACTCAGCATTCCCGAAGCGGTGGACCTCTCGAATGAGCCCGAACACGTTCGCAAACTTTACGGGCTGGATGACAAACGCTCCGAAGGATTTGGGCGCAATTGTTTGCTCGCGCGACGCTTGCTCGAACGCGGCGTGCGTTTCGTCCAGATCTTCAATGGCGGCGCTTTCGGCAGCCCGCGCATCAATTGGGATGGCCATGAGAACGTCTCTGAAAATCACCGCGTCCAGGCGGCGACGATGGACCGGCCCGCCACCGCCCTGATTAAAGACTTGAAACAACGCGGCATGCTCGATGACACGCTCGTCATCTGGAACACCGAATTCGGTCGCGGTCCAGCCACCCAGGGACTCGACTCGACCGGGCGCGATCATCATCCCGACGCGTTCACCTGCTTCCTCGCGGGCGGCGGAACAAAAGCCGGCTTCAGTTGGGGCGCGTCTGACGAGGTTGGTTATTTCGCGAGTGAAAATCCTGTCACCATTTACGACCTGCACGCGACCATTCTTCACCTGCTCGGAATCGATCACGAAAAGCTCACCTTCTACCACAACGGAATCAACCGACGCCTCACCGATGTGCACGGACACGTCGTGCGCGAGCTGCTCGCTTAGCAATTATGCAATCGGGTAGATGGCATGGGTGATAGTTTACGGCTAAAGGGTCGGCGGTAGATCTGTTGTGATAGTCAACGCATATACGCGCCCGCCGCTGGGCCCTGGTTGAACAATTGCGTAAAGACTGAGAGGTAATCACGCCAGGCGGCTTGCATTTCAAAGGACAGAAACATGTAAATCACCGCCGCGAGGGCGATGTAAGGTCCGTATGGGATGCGGGTGGACCATTCGGCGCGGCGAATCGCGATGGCTCCGAGGCTGACCGCGGTGCCGATGACCGCGCTGACCATTAGTGAGAAAATTACGGCCTGCCAGCCGAGAAACGCCCCTATTGCCGCCATGAATTTGACATCACCGAAGCCCATTGCTTCGCGAGGTAGAACGATTTCGTTTGTGACAATTTCCATG
The DNA here is from genome assembly GCA_036002705.1 of Verrucomicrobiia bacterium. Taxonomy (GTDB): domain Bacteria; phylum Verrucomicrobiota; class Verrucomicrobiia; order Limisphaerales; family SXQI01; genus DASVNK01. The sequence continues at coordinate 815 of DASYTB010000361.1, read as the reverse complement.
TGCGGGACCTGCTCGGGGTTTAATTCCTCTTCGCCGATTTTTAGAAGGTCCGGTTTGAGTGTGATAATGGTTTTGAAATAGCAGCGATCCGCCAGCTCGGCCGTTTTGGCGAAGAGCTGAATGTAATCGGACTTGCGATAAAAAATCTCGTTGTAAGGGAGTTCTTTGTCCGGAAGCTGAAGCGCCGTCTCTTTAAAGATGACCTTGCTTTCCGGCGCGAGCTGCAGTTTTTCTTTGCCGAAAGCCAATTTCCCGCCGCGGAGAATCAGGTAAACGATTCCTCCGCCAACCGCGATTCCCCAGAAGCTGGCCTTCATCGCGAGGCCGCGGTCACCCGTGTTGTGCAATTCCGGAACAACCGCCGAGAGAAGGAAGCCAACGATGATGCCGCCAATAGTGATTTCGTCCGGGATGATAATGTGCTCGACGTCAATGAAGGTCGCGGCGATGAAGCCGGCCAGAATCAGGCAGTACACGACCGCCACGCCCGGAGAACGATGGCCGATCGCCAGCCAGCATCCCGCGAATGTGACGGCCGTGAGTAGCTCCACGAGAAAGTACCGGATTGAAATCGGCGCGCCACAACTTGCGCATTTCCCGCGAAGATAGACCCAGGTCACGAGCGGGATGTTCAGAAACCAGGGAATCGAGTATTTGCAGTGCGGACAGTGCGAGGGGGGACGGATCACGCTTTGCTCCAGCGGCATGCGATGAATGCAGACGTTAAGAAAGCTCCCCACAATCGAACCCAGGACAAAGAAAACGGCCGTCCAGAAATGAAAGGGCACTCCTCCCCAGAGATTTTTATCCAGAAC
>DASYTB010000360.1:0-9315 GCA_036002705.1 Verrucomicrobiia bacterium | reverse complement strand
CTTTTCCTTCGAGCAGCGAGACGCCCGGACTTAAGCTGGCTAAGGCGATTTCAACGTTTGAATGTAATCGGCGAATCCAGCCTGTACTTCGCGTGGGGCTTTGGCGAGCGCGGACTGAATTCCCGAGGCATGCAGGTCGCGCCCTTGCTGCTGGAGGAGTTCAGCGGCCTGGGCGGCGGTGGCCCAATCGTAGCGCGCGAGGGCGCCGATCAATTGCGCGGACGAATCGCTGAATTTCGCAACGAGATTTTCGGCGTATTGATGGGGCGCGGTAAACTGCGCGTCGCCATCGGCATCGACCCAGATGGGATTGGTCGCGCCGAGCAGAACCGGATCACAATGAGTCGAGGTGGGCTGATAGGGCCGCGCGAGCCCCCAAAAAGGATCGGTCGCGGCGGACGCGCTAAAGAGTGCGACGTAATAAGTGTCCTGCGCCGGGCGGGGAATTTTTTTCGTGAAGGAATGCGGTTTATCGTGCGGTCCCGTAGCGCTAAAGGAGAAGACCTCACGGCCATTTGCAAAAACCTGGACCTTCGCCTGAGCTGATTCATTGGTCGGGCTCATCTGCCGCGGCCAATCCGCCTGGACCGTGAATTCCAGATCAGGTTCAGGCGCGATCATGAGGTCGCCCGGGCCGGCAGTAGCACGCGCAGTTTTGATTTGGATTCGCGGAAAGAGGCCTAGGCTGACCACGGCGTGGCCGGCTTTGAGGTTCGCGCAGACTTTCTCGATATCAAGACGCCCCGGATCGTGATCATCCCCTTTGATGTAGGTGCGGCCCTGCCCAACGATATAACGGCTGACATCGTGCGAATCGCTCGCGCCCACGCCGGTGATTTTGTATCCCCGGTTCAGCAGGGCGAACCAGGCGCGGAACGGTTCCACCCAATCGGAACGCATCGCGCCGGAATTGATCAGTTCCATGGCGTCAAAACTGAAATTGAAATCGCCGCGGAGATTGCGTCCGGTGACGAGGTTCCGATTGGTCGAGGAAAATGGCGTGAATCCGCTGTGAGTATCCTTCGGATGATTCAGGACAACCACCTGCACGTTGGGCGTGGCACGAATCGCCTTCATCAGTTCAGGCCAATCGATGATCTTGTCACTGGGCGGCGGCGCGCTGAGAGCGACGGGAAAGATGTTGAAGTGACCGCGCGCGGTCGTGACTTCGTTCCCAGGCATGATCGTGAAGTATTTATCCAGGCCGAGGCTTTTCGCGGCTGGGAGATAGTCGGCGTGGAGATTGTGTTCGGTGCTCACGGGCAATTCGATGCCTTCGCCAGCGAGTGTGATGACGCGCTCACGGAAAAGCGCGTCGCCGTGTTTGCTGAGTGAAAGCGTATGGATGTGCGTGTCGGCGGCGATCCAACCGGAAGTATCCACGACGCGCTGGATTTCGAGAGCCACATCCTGCCTGCTCGATGAAGCGGCGAGATGCGCTTGCGCCACGCTGTATTCCGACCCGCGTGTTGCATAGACGGTGTAATCACCCGGCAAGAGGGTAGTAGCCGCCTGCCCGGTCGCGGTGTAAACCACTCCCGGACGGCTCGCAAGATTTGTTGAACCGAAGTCGTTAATCGGGGCAAGTGCGCCTTTTGAATCGACGATGGTGATTCGCGCGGGAACTGGTTCTTTGCCGTGAGAATCCATTACGGCGATCGTAATGATGCCACTCTCCAGCAGGTTGGTTTTTGCGTCATCGCCGATTGCTATCGCGTGGATCAAAATGTCATCCGCCGTTTTCGCCGAAATTCGCAGTTGGTTATTGCCGTCACGGAGTGCGCCCGTTGCGATGGGCAATGTGTGAACGAGATTTGCCTCCATCTGAAAGAGAAGACCTAGCTTTTTCCCATTGAGTTCCACCGTCCACTCTTCTTTCACGTCATCCTGCCTGATGAAAAACGTGAATTCGCGGTCGTTGCGTTTCGCTTCAAATGAGAGTTCCAGTTTGTCGCCATCCTTTTTCCGTCCGGAGAAAACATCCCATTCTGGCTGTCCAGGGCCGCCGAGGTAGAATGTTCGGTCGGAAATGATTCGAAGAGCGGAGCGGCCGTTTGCAATAGAAGCCAAGGCAAATAAAAAGATCAGCGTTTTGAGGTTACGGCGGTAGATTAACGTCGAGCGAGACATTTCGAGTATTGGGTGGATATTAAGTGGCCGCGTGCTTCCGTCAATGGTTTGGCATCTCTTGGAGAGATCAGCTTTTCATATCCCAAAGAAAAGCCGCATAAGCGTTTTCGAGAAATCTCTAATTCTCTTTTCCTTTTCCTCGAAAAACCGCTTCCATTTCCACATGCACCGTTCTCTATCAGTGCTCCTGTTGTCTTTTCTTTGCGCGGAGCTCAACGCGCAAACCAACCGTATCGTTTCGCCGGAGATCAAAGATGATCGAATGGTGATTTTCAGACTCGACGCGCCCAAGGCCCAGGAAGTCACATTTTTTGCGGACTGGATGGCGCCAGGGACGACCGAGAAGATGAGCAAAAGCCCGGACGACATTTGGACCGTTCCGGTTGGCCCAATCGCGCCCGGCATTTACATCTACAGCTTCACGGTGGATGGGCTGACCATCGCTGATCCCGTTAATCCGAAGATCAAGCTGCGCGCCAGAACCTCGGCCAGTCTGCTGGAAATTCCGGGAACCGCGCCCGAGTTGTGGGAAGCCCGTGATGTTCCGCATGGTACCGTCGAAATCTGCTACCACAAAGCAACCGCACTGCATGGCGAAACGCGGCAGGCCTGGGTTTACAAACCTCCCGGCTACGAAAAGCACCGATTCAAACGTTATCCCGTTTTGTTTTTGCTGCACGGAAGCAACGATACTCCCGCTGGCTGGAGCATGGTCGGGCGGGCGAATTACATCATGGACAATCTTCTGGCGGACGGCCAAGCCCGCGAAATGATTATCGTCATGCCTTTCGGGCATGCGGTACCTTTTGACGCGCCGCGCGACGAACAACGAAATAACACAGCGCTTTTCGAAAAGTACCTTCTCGACGATTTAAAGCCACTGATTGAGCGGCAATTCAGAACCGCACGGGGACGCGAAAATCGCGCGATTGTCGGGCTTTCCATGGGAGGAGGCCAGGCGCTGCAGATCGGCCTGGATCATCTGGACCGCTTCAGCTATATCGGAGCCTTCAGCTCGGCCATCCCGCGAGAGTTCGAAACGAAGCTCGCGCCTCTGCTGCAAAACTCGAAAGAAACCAACAGCAAATTGAAGCTGCTTTGGATCGGATGCGGCCGAGACGATCCAGCATTCAAGGGCTCCGAGCAACTCTCAAACCTTTTGGATGCTCATCAGATAAAGCACACTTTCAGGCCGACGCCTGGCCGGCACACTTACACCGTTTGGAGACAATATTTTTCCGAAGTCGCGCCGCTGTTGTTTGCCAATGGAAATTCAAAGTAATCCGCGCCGCAGGGTGCAGGAGACTACGGGAAGCGAAATAATGCGTCGCAAACCGGTCCAAAAGGCAAAATGGCGAAATAATTTGCCATCGAGCCGCACCCGTGCGAAATAAACTCGCGTCTTGACCTTGCGGCCAGCGACTCTCGGAGGAAACGATGCCGCGAGGCGGCCAGGATTGCCTCGGTAGCTCAATTGGTAGAGCAGTTGACTCTTAATCAATTGGTTCACGGTTCGAGTCCGTGCCGGGGCACCACTCCACAAGTAAGGTCGCTATTGCCGCTTTGACACAAAGGTTCCCTGGAATCAGCTTCACTTCTGCGAGGCTTGTCGCGCCCGAGAATCGGTCGCCCACCGAAACGCTGGCCTTCAGCGTCATGCTCAAGCTCGTCACGCGACAAAACTATAATCGTAGGGTTTTCGCATTTCGCGGGCGAGGTGAGTATTGGCGTCCGCGGCGCCGTCGCCGATAAACACTTCTTTGGCGGCGTCCCACTGCAGCTTTCGGGCCGTGAACATCGCGATAATAATCAGGTGGCCAATGACAGCGGAGCGATGGCCATCCTCGACTGGAGCGATCGGGTCTTTGCGCGATTTCACGGCATCCATGAAGTTGCCCATATGATTTCCACTCACCGGAAGTTTAATGGCGCTATCGGGTAGCGGCGTTTGATAAATTTCGTCTTCGCTGGCGCTTAAATCGCCGCGATTCACCCAAATCCAGCCCTTCGTTCCGGTGAACCGGATGCCATTGCGCTGGCCCTTCGGATCGATCACGCCACCGAACGGACTATCGGCGGTGGTCGTCTTCACAATCTGTTTGATCTCATTGGCCCACATCAAAGTCGCCTCGAATTCCTTGCAAGTCGTGTAGCCGTCCGGAATCGGCCCGACCGTCGCTTTGGCTTCCACGCTGATCGGCCCATTCTCGCCGATAGCCCAGCGGGCGATATCGTTGTGATGGGCGCCCCAATCCGTGACGGGTCCGCCGGCATAATCCCACCACCAGCGGAACGTGTTATTGCAGCGCTCCTTCATGTAATCCACCTTCGGCGCCTGGCCGAGCCAAAAATCCCAGTTTACACCGGGAGGCACCGGCTGATCTTTTTGGAAGGGACCCTCGCGCAAACCAGCGGGGACGAACACCTCCACCGTCTGAAGTTTTCCGATCCGTCCGTTGCGCACCAGTTCGCAAGCCAGGCGGAACCGCCGATCACTGCGCTGCTGCGTGCCGGTCTGGAAAACTGCCTTGTTCTCCCGGACGGCTTTAATCACGTGCCTGCCTTCATCAATCGTGAGTGTCAGCGGTTTTTCGCCGTACACATCCTTCTGCGCTTTCGCCGCGCCGATGTTGACCAAAGAATGCCAATGATCCGGCGTGCCGTTGACGATGATATTGACATCCTTGCGCTCTAGAATTTTCCGAAAGTCGGTCGTGGTAAATGGCGTCTGACCATTTTGGTCGTAGCGCTTCGCCACATTCGCGACCGAGCTTTCCTTGACATCGCAAAGAGCGACCACGTTTCCGTAACTCGACGCGTTTTGCAGGTCGCCGGATCCTTGTCCGCCACAACCAATCAGCGCAATTCCGGGCCGTTCATTGGGAGAGGCGGGCAGCGCGGGCTTCGGCTCCTCGGCGGCTTCGGCGAGTTCCCTTTGCACGAACCAAAAGGGCAACCCGGTGGCCGCGGCGGTGGCGGCGCAGTTTCGAAGAAAAGATCGGCGTGAAATTTGAAATGCTTCTGGCATGGAGATATTGAACATGCGCGGCTTAAGAACGGTCAAGAGAATCCCGAGTTGATCCAACGCGCATCCAGGCATCCGCTCTGCCAAATTGAATTTGCGCGCCCCGCCCTCAGCGGTTAACTCAGTGCGCGTATGGACAAGCTGTTGCTGGTCGATGACGAGGCGGATGTTCAGTATTCCTTCCGCCGGATTTTCGATTCCCCCGATATTGAGCTAACCACCGCCAGCAGCGGCGAGGAGGCGCTCCAAGCCATTCCCGGCCTCAAGCCCAACCTTGTGGTGATGGACGTTCGCATGGGTGGGCTCAACGGGCTGGAAACCTTGCGCCGCATCCGGCAAGTGGACACCAAATTGCCGGTGATCATGATGACGGCCTACGGAACGACGCAGACTGCCATCGAAGCGATGAAACTCGGTGCGTACGATTATCTGCTCAAGCCCTTTGATGTCCCGAAACTGAAGGAGATCATTTTTGGCGCGCTCAAAGCCGCGCGCGATATGAAGCGGGTCGTTTCCTATCAGCCGCTTTTGGAATCCGAGGATTACGAGCTCGGAGTGGTGGGGCGGAGCGAGCCGATGCAGAAGGTTTTCAAAATGATCGGGCAGCTCGCCGCCTCCGACGCCACCGCTTTGATCACAGGCGAAAGCGGCACCGGCAAGGAGTTGGTCGCGCGCGCGATCTACCACCACAGCAAACGCAGCCAGATGCCTTTCCTCGCCATCAATTGCGCCGCCATTCCCGAGAATCTGCTCGAGAGCGAACTTTTCGGGCACGAGCGCGGCGCGTTTACCGGCGCGGCCAATCAGCGGATTGGCAAATTCGAGCAATGCAGCGGCGGTACAATTTTTTTGGATGAGATCGGCGACATGAGCTTGCCGACTCAAACGAAGATTTTGCGTGTTCTGCAAAACGGCACGTTCGAGCGCGTCGGCGGGAACCAAAGCGTGAAGGTGGATGTGCGCGTGATCGCCGCCACGAATAAACCGCTGGAGAAAGCGGTCGCGAACAAGGAATTCCGAGAGGATTTATTTTATCGGCTGAATGTTGTTCGGATCGAGATACCGCCGCTCCGCGAGCGCTCCGAAGATATTCGCCTGCTCGTAAACTATTTCCTGAAAAAATTTGCCCAGTCGCAAAATCAGACCCCGAAATCGATCTCGGCTGAAGCCCTCGAACTGCTCGAACGGTATCCCTGGCCTGGGAATGTCCGCGAATTGGAGAACGTCATTCAACGCGCGATCGTTGTGACCAAAGGCGAGGTGATTCTGCCGATCGATTTTCCTCCGGGTGTTCTTCAACCGCTGCCTCGTCCCGTTCAAAGCGCAACGTCAGCCGCGGCCCCGACGGCCCCCGCCGCGGATGCGGCCATGGAGCACAACTCAGCGAATAACGTCGATGATTTGACGAAGCTGGCCCGGACGCTTTTCACCTGGGCGAGAAGCAATCCGAGCTTCAAAGTCATCCCATCCGTCGAGCGCGAACTCATCATCAACGCCCTCGCCGAGACGAAGGGCAACCAGGTCCAGGCGGCCAAATTGCTCGGCATCACGCGCGCAACGCTCCGCAAGCGCGTGGATAAATTTAAAATTCGTCAGGAACTTTCCGTCCACTGATCACTCTGTCAGCTTTGCGGCAGTGAAGGGTCGGCATCCGAGCTGTCAGCACTCCTGCCCGGGCCGGCCTGCTCCCGGCATTTCGTCATTAAGCGCGCGAGACCGGAGGCGACCGGGTCCGGCGCTTCCAGCGGGGAAGAGTGTCCGACGCCGGGCAACTCAATCAGGATTGGCTTTTGGCAGCTTTCCGCCAACTCCCGCGCTTTGGCGAAGGGAATAATCTGATCCTCCATTCCATGGACGACCAGAATCGGAATATTCAATGAGCGCGCCATGGCGGTTCGATCCGTCCGCTTGGCCATCGCTTCCAGAGCCCAGCAAAGACCATCCACGCCGGCCGCTTTCGCGCCGCGTTCCGGGTAACCCCGGAGGTCCGGGTTCTTCCACTTTTCTCTGGCGAAAAGTTTGGGGACGAGTGAATCCAGAATAACACCGGGCCCTGCCGCACGAATTTTCTTAATCGTTTCGAAACGGCCCTTGCGCGTTTCGTCGGAATCCGCGGCCGTTTGGGAGCTAATCAGCCCGAGGCCGGCCAGGCGTGTCGGATAATTCTCTGCCAGCGAAAGCGCCACATAGCCACCCATCGACATTCCCGCTATGACCGCGCTTGCCATTTGGTTTTGGTCCATGAAGCGGATCAGGAAATCAGCCATCGCTTCCAGGGATGGATCTTCCTGCATCAGGATCGCGTTCCTGCCGAAGCCAGGGAGGTCCGGGGCAAGCACCTTCGCGTTTGCGCCGAGAGAAGCAATAGTGCTAAACCACATCGCGTGATCAAAGGGAAACCCATGGATTAACAGCAGCGGAATATCTTTCACTCAAACCTCCTCTTTCCCGTTGTCGCGGGACTGAATACAGGAGTTGCGCGGGCGTGACAAGCAAATGAAACGGTCCTGTGATACGGAGAACTCTCGGTAGCTGCTGCGCGTTGGTCAGTTGTGGTGGTGCGAGGCTCTGCCGAGCTGCTTCATCGTAGAATCATACTGCACGAAAGCTCCACCGCAACGACTGAAGCCCACAATTCCCTGCTCTCGTTTGCCTTTCAGGTCCGGCTCCCGTATAAAGCCCGAACTTTCATGATTGCTCGCGGCGTCATTGCCTTCAAGCAGCTTGCGCGAATTTTGCTTCTTGGGACGGCTTTGGCGCTCGAGGCGGGCACCGCGCTGCAATGGCAATCCATCGGTGTTCACCGATTCGCCACGGTTGTTCTGCCCACTTCCGGCAAAACCGGCTTTTCTCTGGTTCCGGCGGCGCTTAGCGGAGTCGATTTTACCAATCAGCTTGCTGAATCGCGTTCTCTGACAAATCAAATTTATCTCAACGGCTCCGGCGTCGCCGCGGGGGACGTGGATGGCGATGGCTGGTGCGATCTCTATCTCTGCGGGCTCGACAACTCAAACCGGCTTTATCGCAACCTGGGTGATTGGAAATTCCAGGACATCACCGCCGAAGCCGGCGTGGCGTGCGATGGGCTGGCCTGTAGCGGGGCCGCCTTTGCCGACCTTGATGGTGATGGCGATCTCGATCTGGTGGTGAATTCAGTCGGCGGGGGAACCCAAATCTTTTTTAATGATGGCAAAGGTCATTTTACCCGAGTCGCCGTACTCAATTCAAACCACGGCGCGATGTCTCTCGCGCTCGCGGATATTGACGGCGATGGCGATCTCGACCTCTACATCGCCAACTACCGCACGACAACCGTCCGCGACCAGCCGAACACGCGGATCGAAGGGGACACCATCGACGGGCAGATGCTTGTGCGCAAGGTTAACGGCCGACCCGCCACCGAACCCGATCTGGCGGACCGCTTCACTCTCGATCCGGGCGGAAAGATCCTCGAGCACGGGGAAGTGGATGCGCTCTATCGAAACGACGGAGCCGGTCGATTCACGCCGATTTCATTCACTGACGGAACGTTCCTGGACGAAGATGCAAAACCGCTCCACCAACCGCCGCACGATTGGGGCCTCTCCGTAATGTTCCGTGACGTGAACGGAGATGGCTGGCCTGACATCTATGTTTGTAACGATTTCCATTCCCCTGATCGACTCTGGCTGAACGACGGCCACGGTCATTTTCAGGCCGCGCCGCGCCTGGCGTTGCGCCACACGAGCATGTTCTCCATGGGAATTGATTTCGCCGATGTGAACCGCGATGGCCTGGATGATTTCTTTGTGGCCGACATGCTCAGCCGCTCTCACGCGCGCCGTCAGACGCAGGTCGGAAACTTCAATCCCCTCGTTTTGCCCATCGGCCACATCTATGATCGGCCGCAGTATTCGTTTAACAACCTTCAGTTGAACCGCGGGGATGGCACCTATGCTGAGATCGCTCAGTTTAGCGGCGTGGATGCTTCGGACTGGTCCTGGACCCCCATATTTCTGGATGTCGATCTGGACGGCTATGAAGACCTCCTGATCACAACGGGTCATGAGCGGGACGCCCTTCATATGGATATCATCAATCGGGTTGAAGCGGCGAAATCACGCCAGAAACTGGACACAATGGATATCCTCAAGCTGCAAAAGCTTTTTCCACGTCTGGCC
>DASYTB010000359.1:0-3034 GCA_036002705.1 Verrucomicrobiia bacterium | reverse complement strand
GCTCGACGTGCTGCACGATCAGATCGGTGCCGCGAAAATGATTCACGAACGGGCGCATGCGCGAGTTGTACATCGTGTCTGTCATGTCGCGCATCAGCAGGACATTCTTGCCTTCGCCGACCATTTGCCGAATCGAGAATGGGCGTCCCAGCACGCACATATTCGCGTGCACTCCCATCACGATGACGTTGTCGATCCCGCGCTGCTGCAGTAGATTGAAGGCTTCCGCAGTATCGGTAATGGCATCTTCGTCAGCAATCTCCAGCGCGGAAATCTCGTGCTTCCAGGCGGTGTAGGTTTTGCATTGCGGCTCGTCATCGCAGCCGCCATCCGAATCGTCGATGGGCAGCGGCGCTTCACGACTCGGATCGAGCTTGCACCAGCGCTGCAAGGGCACGGGCGGATTCGCGGCGGGGGCGGCTTGCGCGCGCTTCCGCTGCGGCGTGCCTTCGTAAAACTTCATCGTGTCGCTGGGCGAATGAATGATGAAAACACCCTTGGCGCGGGCGACCTTAATCACTTCATTCATTCGGGGCGCCACCTCTCCTACCCTTTCCGTTGCTCCCTTGCACCAATGCTGGTCCCACATATCGCAAATAATGATCGCGGTTTTGCGCGGGTCCCACTCCACCGTTTTCTCCTCGACACTCCACTTGCCGCTCTTTGGCTCGGTTTCGACCTGTTTACGCGTGTGCAGCATGATGGGCGCGGCCCAACTCGGGGCGAACTCGCAAAGGAAAAAGCTGATCGACGTTAGAAAAAGCAGAACTCGGCTGCGGTACTTCATAGATGCGGAAAAGACTACTGTATCCGGGCAGCCAAAGGAAAGCATTTCGGGACTGCTGGTCATATCATCATATCACCGACTTGCCTCGAAATAACAGACACCCAACCGGCACTGAAAAATGCTGTCGCAAAACTTATTTCGGTGGCGCGCTAAGCGTAATTTACGTGCCGGTTTGAGTGGCTTGATCCCGTCGAGTTAATTTGGGACGCCGTGGAAGGCATTCCTACCCTTGTTGAAGTGGGACGCCGGAAGACGTCCCTACCGGGATAAGGAGCGGGCGGTGCGATGGATGAAGTCGTTGGGGGGCGAGTTGTTGGCCTTTCTTGCAGAATGGTGAAGCGGCTCGGCAGAGCCTCGCACCACCAAGACTGAGCCGTTACGTTACTTGTTGGGCCTCGATCCCATCCTCAAGGGTAACCATGGGATCGGAAATGGGCGGTGGCGGCGGAACATCGGTTAAGTTTGCGGTTTCTGAGAGATAGATCACCGAACGAGCCGGATCTTGCCGGATGAATCGATTTCGATCTCTTGTGCGCCCGCGGGGATTGCCGATGTTTTTGTGTTTCCCCCGGGCCATTGGACGCGGATCTCGGTTCCCGGGGGGGAGTTTGCGAGGACCTGGATAGGGCTGTCCAGCGACCAATATCCGGACCCGGCGTGAGCTTCGTGTATCGGTCCAGACCGCTGCTGAGAAATGAGACGAAGAGTGGCTCCAATGCCGAAACGATTTCCCACGGGGCCGTTGAGACGAACGCGTAACCCCGGGGCGGCCATAGTGTTGACGTAGAGCTTTGTCGGTCCGTTATTTTGCGTTACCGCGAGATCGATTCTCCCGTCGTGATTGAAATCACTGCAAGCCGAGCCTCGCTGCTCGCCATAAATCTTGATTCCAGATTTTTCGCCGGGAATGGCAATAAGTTTTCCGGTACCGTCATTGAAGAGCAGAAGCCCGCGTCCCGCGTCGCATCTTGAAAGCTCGGGTTGAACATCAAAAAAGTTTTGGCCCAGGAAAATGTCCTCGTTTCCATCACCGTCAAAATCCGCGACGTTAATTCCGAAGACCGGGGCGAACTGCGCCTCGGCGGGCACTTCGATTGGCTTGAAATGGCCGGGACGGTTTAAGAAAACCATCGAAGCGAGCGTGGTAACTTTCAGTTCGCGGAACCGGGGCGCATATGGCTTCAGGAGATCGGAAACGGTGGCCTGCCCAAACGCTCGATGAGTGGTGAACCGTTCGCGCAAGGGAGGAATTGCCACCCCGAGTATGTCGAGTGGACGCAAAGGAACGAGCGTCCCCGACGAATCGTATTCAGTTTCGATGAGATCAACCGTTCCGCGGTCCAGCAAATCGCCGTAAAAAACGTGGATCGGATTTTCGGCGCTCGCACGATAACCGCTGTTAAGTCCCCAATTGCCCGCGATGATGTCCAACTTCCCATCGCCATCAAGATCTCCCGTGGTCACGCTGTTCCACCATCCGGTGAATTGATCCAGGCCGAGCTCCGCCGTCATTTCATGGAGGTTCCCTGCCTGATTCTTGAAGACTCGAATCGGACCCCAGCGACAAGCGAGAATCAATTCGGGAAATCCGTCTCCATCCAAGTCGCTCCAGACGGCGCCGCTCACCAACCCGACGTTTTTCAAAACTCCGCTGTTTGGTTCGTCGAGTTGGAATTTATTTCCATCCGACCGAAAGATTTTCGAATCCGCCGGTTCCGGCCATCGTCCCGGAATCACCGCGCCGCCGACAAAGAGATCGAGATCACCGTCCCCATCGATATCGGCCAACGCCAGCGGCCCGGCGCTTGACGTTTGCTGGGAAAGAGAATCATCAATGGTTCCGACCAAGATGTTGAACTGCCGGACCGAACTGCCGGTCACGAGGCCATCCTCGTAATTCGCCGAGCCCGCGAGGACAGCCGTTTCGCCACTTGCTTTTTTCCAAGCGACAATTCCGGTTTGATCCCGCGTTGCTGCATGGTCAAATGGCGGATGCGCAAACCGATTAAAGCCGCCCTTCTGATCGTTTTGAAAAAGGGCCATGGCACCGCCTTGGCCGCTGCCAATGATCAGATCGTCCCAACCATCGCCGTCCAGATCGAACCAGGCGACGCCCGGCCCAAGTTGGCTCAACTTAAACGGCAAGAGCGGCTGCCGTAGGTAATCATCGAAAGCCTCATCGTGATGCGAATGCTTCAGTGTTTCGCTCACGTCCGTAAACCATGGCTTTTCTGTCGAAGCGATGGC
>DASYTB010000358.1:0-2787 GCA_036002705.1 Verrucomicrobiia bacterium | reverse complement strand
CAGAATGGGAAACGCGTTCCGCGCGCCCGCAGCTACAATTTAAATAATGCGCTGGGCGATGAGAAGCTTATCGGTGACGGACAGCCTCTCGGGCAAATGGCATCCGGTCCTACGATCGCTCAAGGAGGCTTTCGGAACGTCGAGATTATCCCGCCCATTAAGAAAATCTCGCAGGTGATCAGTCCCGGTCCCGCGGGACAGTTCGCGTTTCTGGACGAAAACCCAAACAGCATCATCGATACGGAGTTTTTTGTGGATGGATTCAACATCAATGTCTTCAATGGAATTCCCGCCAGTTATCACGATCGTTCGGGCTGCCTCTCTTATGTGGACGGCCATGTGGAAGTGCATCGCTGGAAGGATCCCAGGACGATGGTGCCGCTGGACCCGAAATGGAAAGGATTCGATGCCGGTACTTCGTTTTGGGGAGTTCGCACCATTAGTTCCGACGCGATTTGGTTGCATTCCCAAACGGCCATTCCCGCCGCCGCGTGGTGACTATTCGTTTGCGGTGAGGAGTTGTGTCGTACGTCCAAACCGTCCCGAGGCTACTCGTGCGCGAGTAGGGCGCGCAAATTGCGGCCTGCCTTTACCGCTTCAGATTCGGAGAGAACTGCCTGCTGATAGTGTTCGCGCAAGGAATCCGCGTTAATAACACTGCGGGCAAGAAGCTGATGAAGCAGATCAATGTCCTTACGCCGACCGATGATTAGCTTCACCAGAGCCAGATCGTACGGATTTAGCGCGAAGCTGTTCGAGTGACGAGGAACTGGCACGAGCCGCGATTCCCAACCCCGTGGCAATGTCTCGATAATTTCGGCACGAAGTATATCGGCATAATAGCCGTGACGCTTGGAAAATAAACTCTCCTGGCCAAGCGACTCGACCAGAATCGCGGCTTGCTCTGGATCTATCGGCGTGACCAGAAGATCGGCATCGTAGGAAAACTCCAACGGTTGGCCTGTTTCTCCAAGCCGCGGATCAATCGGCAGGAGCGCGGACGACCCTAAAACAACGATCTGCTCGGGGTGCGCGAGACTTTGGACCGATTCGAGCAGGTGAGTCAGTGAGCGTAGGCGCATTCGAGAATAATCCGCTGGCGTTCCTGGCTGGTCAGTATGCCCGGAAACGGATCAAAGCTTTTCAGATGGACCGATTCTTCGTCTTGATTGCGCAAAAGTCGCAGGAGATCGGAAAACGCCTCTGGCGAGTTCCGGGCCCGCAGGATGATTTCACGCCACTGTTCCAGGCGATGTGGGGCAGTGTGGTTATTGGCCAGCCAGCGGTTGATATTCTCAAGTGGAATACTCAGGAGAGCCGGATTCCGTTCAAGTTTCTCCGCGATGGCCTCGAAAAACCTGGTTGAGCAATTGGTCACAAGCCCTAGCCTGCGAGAGTCCGAGTAAGAGGGCAATCCGAATTCCGACGGGAACAGCTACAAACGCATCTAATTGCGCCATTTGACCGCGTTTCATTAACACCGTGGCTGTCGCAGTTGAACCCACGGTGTCAATGGGATTTCAAATGCGTCTGCCCCTGCTCAGCATCTCATTATCAGTTAATATAGAGAAAGCCGTTCAGATTAAACATCGCCAGGGCGAATTCCTTTGTGTCCGCGGAGGAGTTTTTATCTGAAGCGCCGCTCTCGAAGAGAAAGCGGAAAGCTTTTTCTTTTTCACCAGGCGAGGGTGGGCGTCCGAGAGCGAGCGAGAAGGCGCGTTCGATCATAGCTTCCCGGTTTCCACGCGTGTCGGCTCGCAGACGGCGCGCGAAGGATTCGGCGAGGTTATTGGAAAGCGTTCCGTTCAGCAGTTCGAGCGCTTGCGGCGGATGGGTGCTGGATTGGCGGCGCGGACAGCTTGTCAGAAGTGGTGGGGCATCGAACGTGTCCATGAACGGCAGGTGAAGATTTCGTTTGGCGATTAGATAAATCGAGCGGCAGTCGTAATCCGCGCGCCGCCCGCTCGGCTGCCATTGCGACGGTTTGTAGAGAAGCTTGGGCAACTCGGGATCGACCGGCACCATCACGCTACGTCCGCCGGGCTTTTCTTCGAGACGTCCGGAGACCGCGAGCATCGCATCGCGAATTTCCTCGGCGGAAAGACGGCGCCGATTGAACCGCCAGAGCAGGCGGTTTTCGGGATCCGTTTTTTCAAATTGCGCGGAATCGGGCCGCGAACTGGATTGCCGATAGGTGTTGCTGAGAAGAATCAATCGATGGATTGGTTTTACGCGCCAGCCGTTTTCCATGAAAGTGGCGGCGAGCCAATCGAGCAATTCAGGATGGCTCGGGCGATCACCCCTGGTGCCGAAATCATTCGGCGTTTTTACCAGGCCCATTCCAAAGTGATCCTGCCAGAGCCGATTCACGAACACTCGCGCCGTCAGCGGGTTTTTCGCATCGGTCAGCCATTGCGCGAGATGCGTTCGCGGATTCAGACAGTTCGCCGGAAGCTCCGGCGTATCCGGCGAAACCAAAATATCAGGAGGCCGCGGCGCGACTGCTTCCTGCTTGTCTTCCCAAACGCCGCGCTTGAGCACGTGAATCTCGGTCCGCTTGTCCAAATCATTGTGCGTGGCAGGAATCGTCGGCAACGGAGCGGGCAATTGGTCTTCCAACTCTTCGACCTGGTTTTCGAGATCGCTTTTCCTTTCGCCCGTGGCCTTCTTCAATTCATCCCGCAGCTTTTTGAGCCGGCCATTGATGACCTTGGCTTTCTCCTCGCGCGCCGCTTGTTCTTCGGACGAACCGAGATTGATATTGTGCTCGTCGGTGGCGGCGAAGTA
>DASYTB010000357.1:0-2309 GCA_036002705.1 Verrucomicrobiia bacterium | reverse complement strand
GACCCAGCCCGAACGATTGGACTTCGGACCACTTCACACCGTAATTTTCGTTCCGGGTGTGTTTGCGAAAACGCCCGTTGAACATCGACGAGCATCAAGCTTGGTGCGGACGTATTGCAGGAGGCTAGCCGCCAGTTTCGGCATGCGGGGCTTCGACGGGTTTTGATTCGGAGGGATTTTTTCCCGCAGGAAAATTGAGAGCACCACCATGCTGCCGATGGCAAGAAATTCGCTCTGCCAGTTCTGGAGGGACTGGAACCGGAATTCCGGCGCCTTGATGTGTTCGCTCCGGGTGGCGGGCGCGCGGGCATAATCCGTGATTGTCTGCTGCGGTGGCCATTGTATTCTTCCACCAGCTTCGCGGGTTATTTTTTAATATGTCTTCCCCCATTGATGACTCTTCGGCCGGCGTATTTTCCGGCATTTTCGGCGATCTGCGTCATGCATTCCGCCTGCTTTGGAAGGGCAAGGGTCTGTCGGCGACCACCCTCCTGACACTGGCGCTTTGCATTGGCGCCACCACGGCGATTTTCTCCAGCGTTTATGCCCTGTTGCTCAAACCGCTCCCGTTTCACGAGCCCTCGCAAATCGTCGAGCTCTACAGTTCCGCGGCAAAAGCCGGCTTGAATAAAATGCCGGCCAACGTGCCGATCTACCTCGACTATTCCAAGAACGCGTCGTCCTACGAAGCCATCGCCCTATGGACGTTTTCCCAGCAGATGTTCGGTGAGGACGAAACCCCGGTCCGTTTGGACATGGCCAGCGCGACCGCTGAAATTTTTTCCATTCTGCGCGTGCAGCCGCTGCTCGGGAAATTCTTCACGAAGGAACAGAACCGACCCGGAGCCGACAAGGTGGTCGTGTTGACCCAATCGTTTTGGCGAACGCAATTTTCCGAAGATCCCGGCATCGTGGGCCGGACCGTGCGGATCGGCGGCGAGCCCTACACGGTGATCGGCGTGGCCCCGCGTGGATTTGAAGCCTGGGACGCACGCGTGAAATATATTCTTCCCCTCTCCTGGCCGCCCGCGCAGGAGAATCCGCAAGGACGTTACGGGGTCGGCCTTCAATTGTTCGGTCGACTCAAGCTGGGAGTTTCAGCTGGTCAGGCCGATGCCGAGGCGAAGACGTTGGAGAAACGTTATGTGGACGACTCCCCGCCGCAGGTGAAAACTTTCGTGGAGCGCTCGGGCATGACGATGAACGTCGGAGGAGTGCAGGAACAGCGCGTGCAGCCCGTTCGGTCGACTTTGTTCCTGTTGCAGGCGGGGGTCGCTTTTGTGTTGCTCATCGGCTGCCTGAACGTCGCGAACTTGCAGTTGGTGCGCGCCAATGCCCGGCAATCGGAGCTCGCGATTCGTGCGGCCCTCGGCGCGGGCCGCGGCCTCATCACGCGCCAACTCATTTCGGAAAGTCTGTTGCTCACCTCGCTGGGAGCCGTGCTGGGGTTGGGACTCGCGTGGGGCGCGCTGCGTGCGAGCAACTACTACCTTGCAAAAATGCTGCCGCAATCGCTTCCCGCCATGCTGGATCTCCGCGTGCTCGGCTTTGCGGTCGGACTGACCCTCATGGTTGGCGTGCTGATTGGGTTGGTCCCGGTTTTTCATACTCTGCGCACGAATCTCGCCGAGGTCATTCAAAGCAATTCCCGGAATGCTTCGTCGGGACGCGGCGTCCGGACGTTGAGCAGCCTGCTGGTCGTTGTGCAGGTGGCGGTGGCGCTGATGTTACTCACCGGCGCGGGCCTGTTGATGCACAGCTTTGTCAAGGCGGTCGCGGTCAATCCGGGATTCAATCCGAAGGACGTGGTGACGGCGCGCATCGTCATCCCCGCGGCGCAGCGGTCCAGCGCGGAGGCCGCGACCAAGTTTCAGGAACGGTTGAAGCAGTCCCTGCTGGAATTACCCGGCGTGACTTCGACGGCCCTCGCTTTTTCCACGCCATTTCAAGGCGGCCTCCCGATCAATGCGTTTACGCTGGAGCAGGACACCCTTCCTCCCGGTTCGCCCCAGCCCGGTGCGTATCGCGTGATGGTTACGCCCGGCTATGAGCAGACGCTGGGACTGAAACTGCTCGAAGGCCGCTTTTACAATGACGCCGACCGCGATCCCAAGCGCCACTTTTTTGTAGTGGACGAAAGTTTTGCGCGGAAATTTTTCCCGAACCGCTCGGCGATCGACGGGGGATTCATCTTCGGGAATCGTCCGGAAAAACCTGAAGACTGGCCCAGGATCATTGGCGTGGTGGCCGACATCCCACACAACGGCGTCGAGGAGAAAAGCGGAAATCCTTTTATTTACCAAGTCATG
>DASYTB010000356.1:0-2208 GCA_036002705.1 Verrucomicrobiia bacterium | reverse complement strand
TGGCCCAAAACGGCGCTGATCCAAGTGCCCGGTCGCGGAGGGATCGAAGCGGAAATCGATTCCGCTTCCGGGACAGCTACTTACAGAGGGGTTCAGCGAAATCGCGATTCGAAAATCAGGAATCCGGGATTCTTACGGTCACGCAAACTGGGGATGAACCCTGAGGCGCTCCCAGCTTTCTTCCGATAACGGCGCCTGTCGATACACCCCGTCATGCAGCGGTTCCGCGCTGCGGGACCGGCGCGCGCGAAAGAGCCATTCACGTCCCAGCGGCTCTTGAATCAAGGAAGGGGAGTTCGTCGCGATGGTGGTCTCTTCTTTCTCTCCCGTGGCGTGTCCGACCCCGACGAAAAACCCGGCCAGGAGAAGAGTGACCCGCAAAAGCGTGCTTCGGGAATACGTCGGCATCGAGCACGGACGCGTTCCAGCCAGCAGCCGACGAAGGCGCGAAAACACTTCGAGCGTCCACATGGTTGGATTTTTCGCGGGAGAGAAGGCATCGTAAAAGATGGCGTGCGGTTTTGGAAGCGTTTCGGGAAAATTCGTCCCAAGCATCGCGGGAAAATCGCCCACTCTGACGTGCCAGTCGACCTTCAGCCCGCCCGGCGTTTCGAAGTGCACAAAATCATTCTCCAGCAATTCCGCGAGTGGTGATTCAAAGCCTTGAACATAGGTTAGCTCTTCCGGATGCCGCAACGCAAAAGCCAGTGGTTCCTTGCTCAGATCGAAACTAACGATGCGCAGACTTCCTGGAACCTCTCCGGCCGCGCGGATGAGCGTCAATGGATTCGCCGCCGCGCCGAGCCCGACATCCCAAACGACAAATTCCTCGTTACGATTTGCCACAATTCTGGAAACCAGGCGCAACTGCCTTACGTAGAGCGCCTCGGCCTCCGCCGCCGGCCCAATCACCGGATGAAAGGTTTCGCCATGGGCGTGCGACCGAACACTGAACGCGCCATTGGCCAATTGCACTACGCTGTAACTTCCAGACACGGCTAAAAACGTAGCATCTTGCCGGGAAAAAAGTTAGTCGCGCCTCAGGAAGGCCCCTCTATCCGGCTGGTGCCCGGGGGTGCATCATCAGTGCGGGAATATTATGCAAACTTTAAATAACGATCCGGATCGCGTGCGGGCGAACACGCAGGCAGAGACCCTGCAACAGATCGATTCGTCGATTGATCAAAAAATCCTTTATTATTCAACTCAGCCCAAAGAAGCGATTTCTCAGCGGATCCGGGACCTCGAGCGGGAGTGGGACATCGAACGCGTGCTGGAAACGAACGCCTCCGCGCTGGCGCTTTCGGGCCTCCTGCTCGGGCTCGTCCGGAGTCGCAAATACCTGTTGGTCAGCGCGACCGTCCTCGGTTTTCTGCTGCTGCATGGCGTCCAGGGTTGGTGCCCTCCCATTCCGCTGTTGCGCAAGGCGGGCGTTCGCACCCGTTCCGAGATCGACCGCGAAAAGTTTGCCTTGAAAGTCTTGCGCGGTGATTTTCAGGAAGTCACGAAAAACCCCGAGGAGTTCAAAGAACACCCTGCCGCTGAAGTCGTCTCTGCCGTTAAGCAGGGTTAATCTTTCAGCTTCTTGGGTTGGGGATTTTAGGGAGCTTCGGTCGCCGCTCGATCCCCTGGTGAATTATTTTTAAAATGCGCTTCCGTTCTTCGCCCGCGAGCGGCAGGCGCGGTGGACGCACCCATTCGGCGCCCAGGCCACATTCCTGGACCGCGAGTTTGATGTATTGCACGAACTTCGTATGCACATCCAGGTGAAGCAGCGGGGTGAACCACCGGTACAGCTCCCGTGCCTTTTCCCATTGGCCGCGCCGGGTGAGTTCCCAAAAATATTGATTCTCTTCCGGAAACGCGATCCCGCTGCCAGCGACCCAGCCGTCAATTCCAAGAATCGCGCTCTCCAGCACAAGGTCGTCCACTCCAGTGAAAATTGCGTAGCGATCACCAACGGTATTATGCAGGTCAGTGATGCGGCGCGAATTCCCGGAACTCTCCTTGAGCGCGACGAAGTTTTTGGTCTCGGCCAGTTCGGCAAACATCTCCGGCGTAATGTCATTCGCGTAGCTGACCGGGTTGTTGTAAATCATGATCGGCAAGCCGGTCGCGCGCGCCGCCGTCCGAAAATGAGAGATGATCTCCCGTTCGTCGCCTTTATAAAGCATCGAGGGCATCAGCATGAATCCATCCAGCCCGAGT
>DASYTB010000355.1:0-2382 GCA_036002705.1 Verrucomicrobiia bacterium | reverse complement strand
GGCTACTTGCGCCGGAAATCAATCGAACTTGTTCGGTGCAAAACCAATGACCTTGAAGTTCCCGCCAACGCCGATTTTGTCCTTGAAGGCTACGTCGATCCGGCTGAACCACTGCGGATGGAAGGGCCATTCGGCGATCATACGGGTTACTACTCGCTGCCGGAGCCTTATCCGGTTTTTCACATTACTGCGATCACCCATCGCAAAGACGCGATCTATCCCGCCACGATTGTTGGCATTCCGCCCATGGAAGATTTTTATATCGGCAGCGCCAGCGTTCGCCTCTTCCTGCCGATCCTGCGCATGACCTTTCCGGAGATCATCGATATCGCACTGCCGGCCGAAGGAGTCTTTCACAATTTGGCCTTCGTCAGCATCCGCAAATCCTATCCCATGCAAGCCTTCAAAATCATGCACGGCCTTTGGGGCATGGGGCAGATGATGTTCACGAAATACATCGTTGTGGTGGATGACAATGTGGATGTCCACAACACCAGCGAGGTGATGTTTCACCTTTGCGCGAATACCGATCCCCAGCGCGATACCATCTTCACAAAAGGTCCGGCCGATGTACTGGATCACGCTACCCCGGACCTCGCCATCGGCTCGAAGCTCGGCTTCGACGCGACCAGAAAATTGCCTGGCGAAGGCTTTAAGCGCCAATGGCCGCCGCTGATTAAAATGGACGGAGCGACCAAAGCGAAAATTGATCAACTCCGGCTCAAATGAAGGTCACCCTCGGAAACACTTCGAAACAATATCGAACCGTCGCGTTTGACGCCGCGACCAACGAAGTCATTCTTATCGAGCAGCGCCTCCTTCCTCATTCCTTCGAAATTGTCCGAACCAGGGATTTCAACGAAACGGCGCGTGCGATCAAGGATATGATCGTTCGTGGGGCTGGCGCCATTGGCGCGACCGCAGCTTACGGTTTCGCCCAGGGAATCCGCGCTTTTCAAGGGAAAGAGCAGTTCTTTGAGACTCACGCCACTTTGGTTTTTGAAACGCTGAAGTGCGCCCGCCCAACGGCGGTCGATCCCGTCAACGCGATGAACCGAATTCTTCGCGAAATGACCATGGGCAAGACCCTTGCGGAGAAACAAGAGATCGCTCTGCGGGAAGCGGAAGGATTCGCCGAGGAAGATGTCCAGCATTGCCGCGAAATCGGAGAGCAGGGCGTCAGCCTCATCAAAGAAGGTGCGCGCGCCCTGACCCATTGCAACGCGGGCTGGCTGGCCTTTGTCGATATCGGCTCTGCCACCGCGCCGATGTATGCGGCGCATGCCACGGGCACGAAGTTCCACGTCTATTGCAGCGAAACCCGTCCCCGCTCCCAGGGCGCAAGCCTTACCGCCTGGGAACTTGCCCAGGAAGGCGTTTCCCACCAGGTCATCAGCGACAATGCGGCGGGACACCTCATACAACGCGGCCAGGTGGACCTCGTCATCGTCGGCGCTGACCGGGTCTTGGGTCGAACCGGCGACGTGGCGAATAAGATCGGCACCTACACGCGGGCCGTTCTCGCCCATCGCCACGACATTCCATTTTACGTCGCTATTCCGCTCAGCACGATTGATTGGAACCTGAAATCCGGCTTCGACATCCCCATCGAAGAACGCGACGAATCCGAAGTCCTCGGTGCCTGGGGTCACACCGCGGACGGCAAACGCGAATATATCCGCGTGGCGAATCCATCCAGCCACGCCGTGAACCCAGGCTTCGACGTCACCCCCGGCGAACTAATCACCGGCATTATTACGCCGGTGGGAATATTCAAGCCGCGCGAGCTTTGGAAAAATCGAGAGCGCCTCGGTTCCGGATAAACGGAATCCGCTTTGATTTGCGATTCCTCCCATTACGCTCGCAACGTGATCGTCAGTTTCGCGTGCAAACGCATAAGGATCGCGAAAAAGGAATCTTGCGCAGATCGGTCGCGAGCAACTGCCGCGCAAGGTACAAGCCTTTCTCGAGGAAATCGCTGCCGTCGAAGGCAAGATCATCCTCTTTATCGACGAACTCCACACCCTCGTCGGCGCGGGTAAAACCGAACGCTCCGCCGGCGCCAACATGCTCAAACCCCAACTCGCCCGCGGTGAACTCCGTTGCATCGGCGCCACGACCCTCGACGAAGATCGCAAAGGCTCACGGGACTTCTGGAATGCAGGACAGTTTACGGCGCGTGATTTTGGCGTCTGGCGAGGCGCGAAGAGGGGGCATATCCGAAGGCGATCTGTGACCGATGTGCAACGAAGCCCGAGGACAAAAGCGCCGCAAGAAAGTGTCCTGCAGCCCAAAACTCCTGTGGGTAATCGACAAAGACCCGGCTCTCGAACGCCGTATCCAAAAAAAATTGCTCCTATGCGCCTTGCGAAACGCTTCAGA
>DASYTB010000354.1:0-2485 GCA_036002705.1 Verrucomicrobiia bacterium | reverse complement strand
ATCATCGCGGGCGGTGGCGCGGCCGGAGCGGTTCAGGCGACCACCGTGCTGGCGCGAGGCCTTTCCTTCGCCGGAACCGGAGGGTTGGGCAACCCCCTGATCGCCACGGTGGAACTGGGAGGATCGGTCTTGACCTCGCTGGCGGCGGTTTTTGCACCGCTTATGGCGGCGGGTCTCGTGCTTCTATTGCTTACCCTGGCCGGCTGGAAATATTACCGTCGGCGCTCGGATGGCTCGCTCGATGGTAAAACGAATGGGCTTTGCCCGGAAATTGGTTAGCCCAAACCGGCCGAGTCCGGTATCTTTCGGCGTGGCCAAACGCAAGCCCGCGCCAAAAATCCAGTTGAGCAAGCCGGAGCGATGGCTGGCGACGACTGGTCTTTTTCTTGCGTTGGGAATCTCCATCTTTCTCGCATGGAACTCCTTCCACGGAGGCAAGGTTCCAGGGTGCGGACCGGAATCCAACTGTGACAAAGTCCTGAGCAGCCGCTGGGCTCACATCTTTGGACTTCCGACCGGCGTTTTCGCTCTCCCCATTTACGCGACGCTGCTGGTCCTGCTTTTCCGGCGGAGTTTGAACTGGAACGCGGCGCTGCCTCTGGCTTTGATCATCCTGGGCGCGGCCCTCTGGTTTTCCGCGCTGCAAGCTTTCGCGCTGCAAGCCTTCTGCAAATTCTGCATGACGGCGCACATCGCTGGTGGAATAGCGGCGGTCGTTTTGCTCCGAAACACGCCGCTGCCTGGAAAAGTGATCTTGCAGTCTGTTGCGATCGCCGCGATTAGTCTCGCGGTCCTTGTCGGCGCGCAGTTCGCCACGCCGCCTCCTGCTCCCTCGATCGTGCGTATGGCTCATAGCGAAGCCCTTGTCCGAAGTCCGGGGAATGATCCGACCTTTACGATTGTTGAGGGGCAATTCACTTTGAACTTGACCAAACTGCCCGTGACGGGACCGGTGACCGCCCCGAAAAAGCTGGTCAAGTTATTCGATTATAGCTGCCACCATTGCCGCAATCTGCACCTTTTGCTGGAACCATTTCGACGCCAGCATTCAAATGAACTCGCGGTGATTTCCCTCCCTGTCCCGCTTTGTCACGATTGCAATCCGCTGGTGAAACGCACGCCACCCGATCACGTGAACGCCTGCGAGTACGCGCGCCTTGGGCTGGCCGTGTTCTTCGCCAATCCCGCGAAGTTCGAAGAGTTCACGGACTGGGTTTTCGCGCCGCCGCGGCCACCGCCAGTTAGCGATACACAAAATTACGCCGAGCGATTGGTCGGATCGCAGGCATTGCGAGATGCTTTGAGCGGCCCGGCGGTCGGCGAACAAATCGCGACCGACATCAACATTTACGCGACCAGTTCACGCCTCGCGCACAGCAGTCAACTCCCGCAAATGCTTTTTGAACAGGTCGGTTATATTGGAGCCGTTGAATCGGCCGATCAGCTTAAAGAAATATTAGCGGAAAACCTCGGGATCGGAGCGAAACCACAAGCTGCCGCCACGAATTCACCGCCCAGGTAAGAGCAAGCGAGCGTCGATCCGCCACATCCTTGTTTGGTTCAGTATTGCCTCAGACGAAAGTACTTCACCTGTCCTTACGATGGCATTGGTATCGTTGGGGATCGCTTGTAAGGGCCGTTGTTCGCATTATTTGGATCGGTCGAAACGCTTATCGTCCAATCCAGTCCGGTTAAGCGGTCCCGGGTGGTTGCCGGAAAAACCTGGGGAGAAAGACAAATCAGGTTCACCGCCGCTGTCGAGCTTGCGAGAGCGGAATGTCTGAGCAAATATGTGAGAATCAGCGGGGTGATTCTATTCATACTTCAGGAGCTTGCCAGTTCAGGCGGTGAAGAAAACTCCCAAAACCAAAATGAGCGCTGCCTCTCTTGAGAAAAGCTGCTAAAGCAGGACGCATGAAAATAGCGATTGGTTCGGATCACGCGGGGTATAAATACAAGCAGATGCTCCAGCCGCTGCTCGCTGCCTGGGGACATACCGTGTATGACTTCGGAGCCAACAGCGAAGAGCCGGTCGATTATCCTCTTTTCATCCGTCCAGTCGCCGAAGCAGTCGCGCGCGGCGAGTATGATCGCGGCATTGTTCTCGGCGGGTCCGGAAATGGCGAGGCGATCGTCGCCAACAAGGTTCGTGGCATTCGCTGCGCCCTCTGCTGGAGCGATCAAACCGCCCGCTGGGCGAGAGAGCACAACGACTCGAATGTTCTCTCTCTGGGAGAACGCACAATCACCGCGGAACTCGCGATGTCCATCACAAAAATCTGGTTGGAAACAGGATTCGCCGGAGGGCGACATGCCCGTCGCGTTGCGGAAATTGAGCAGGGCGCAGCTTAAGTGCCTTTATCAGCGTGTTTGAGCTCCTGAAGCTTCTCGCGCGCCTTGCCGTGGCCCTGCTTGGCCGCCGCCTCGAGCAACTGTTGAGCCTGCGTCGCGTCCTTGGGCACACCATTACCACTTAAGTAGCGCA
>DASYTB010000353.1:0-1745 GCA_036002705.1 Verrucomicrobiia bacterium | reverse complement strand
CGCCTCCGGAGATCCTCAATAGTTCCCATCGCGCACCTCGAAATGGGTCGGCTTTTCCAGATTTCTTCCACCTTGCTTTACCCACGCCGCGATCCATTCGACCATCGTGTCGAGGGTCACGGAAGGCGTTCCGAGTTTCGAACATAATTTTGTCGGATTGGAGAGAAGGGCCGTGCCCGCCGGAGCGCCCGTGAATTGCGGGCGTTTGCCAAAAAGCTCCCCGAAACGCAACGCCACATTGCGCACGGAAAAAACCTCCGGGCGGCAGAGATTCCAGGCAGACGCGGGAATCGACGTCAGCGCCAGCGAACGAAGGATCGTTTCGTTCGCGTCGCCCTGCCAGATGCAACTGAAATAACCGTTCTCCAGTGGAATCTCTTTCCCCGCATGAACCATTCTCGCGATATCGACGAGGATTCCATATCGCAATTCCACGGCATAGTGCAGCCGTAACAGCGCGATCTCGGTCTTGTTCTCCCGCGAATAGTATTCAAAAATCCGCTCCCTCGCCACCGCGGCGTTCCCATACTCGCCAAGGGGCGTCAGCGGATCCGTCTCCACCGCTCCTGCCCGTTTCACATCGCTCAACGGATAGGCATTCGCCGTCGAGAGCGCCACGATTCTTGAGTTCCAATAACGCGAGGCGACGCGTGCCGGAACAAGCGTGTTCATCACCCAGGTGAGCGATGGATTTTGCAAGGTCCCAAACTTCAGGCCTACGAGGTAAATAACGTTTCGCGTATTCGGGAGGGCGCTCAGGTCATCCTTCAGCAAATCACAGTCGCAAGTTTCAATCCCTGCTTCCTCAAGGGATCGACGCGCCGTGGCGTCGCTAAAACGGCTTATCGCGATGATCTGAAGAGAATGCCTGGCTGCCTCCGCTGCTCGTTTCGCGAGCAATGCCAGGGTCGGTCCCATTTTCCCTCCGGCCCCCAGAATCACCAAAGGGCTGGCAATCTGCGTGACGAAGCCGATGAGGGCTTCGCTTGGACGCGTCAGCAGTTCCTCGAGTTCGTCCTCACTACTAATCTGGCTTGACTGCTTGTTTGGATCGGACATCTGGAATTCTTACACTGAAAGAGGCTAAAGAAAATCCAGCGGATTGAGCCTCACTTCCTACCGCTCCTCTTCGGCCTTTCCTGGCTTCTCTTCATGCAGAAAGTCACGTTCCCGCTCGCGCACAACCATCACGGGGCACGGCGCATGCCGCACCACCCGTTCGGCGGTGCTCCCGAGAAAAACACGCGCCAGAGCTTTTCGATTGTGGCTGCCAATCACGATAAGGTCCGTCTCGTTGTCCTCCGCGGCTTGGACAATCTCCCGATAAGGACTGCCCACCCGGACCTCCGATTTGCGCGCCACGGCCGGGTTGATGCTTTTCAGCCAGCGCGCGAGATTCTCGTCCGCCGCCTCGTTCAGCATTTCGGCAAGTAACGCGCTATCCGGAACCATCAATTCCGGCGCGGGCGAAGTGGGCGGCGTTGGAGGAATCACTTCAATCACGTTGAGCAAGGTCAGCTCCGCGGAGAATTGCCGCGCAAAAGCTGTCGCATAGGCGAGTGCCTTTTGCGATGAAGGCGAAAAGTCCACCGGCACCAGGATTTTTTTCACCTGCAACTCCGCCAGAGCTACAGCGGGAAGTTGCGCTTCCTCTGGGCTTATTTCCACGACAACCTTTCCCCGTTTCGCGGGTTTAAACTTCATAGTTTTCTTCGAGCTTACTATCAGGGCAGTGGAATGCCTAC
>DASYTB010000352.1:0-3522 GCA_036002705.1 Verrucomicrobiia bacterium | reverse complement strand
TACAGTCTCATCAGCGTTGGGGATGTCGATGGGGACGGCAATCCCGATCTGATCACGTCGAGTCAGGGAAACAGCACGATCTCCGTTCTCTTTGGCACGGGTGGTGGCACATTCGGGAGGACCATAACCTATGCAGGACCCGCCCAACCTTCCAGTCTCGTGCTCGCGGACATGGATGAAGATGGACAGCGCGATTTGCTCGTCGGTGGCGGTTACATCGGAGGCATCCTTATGCTTCTCGGAAATGACGACGGATCTTTCGATGCTGGCGCCTTCTATCCCGCAGGGGAGACGCCGCTCCAGGTTCTCCTCACGGATCTGAACAATGACGGCATTCCTGACGCCCTGGTCGCCGACAATTACTTTACCGTAACCTCACTCCTTGGCCGCGGCGATGGCACGTTCAGCGCTGCCAATACCACTAATATTACCTTTACATCAATCGTCGCCTCTCTGGATGCAGGCGACCTCAATGGTGATGGAAATGTTGACCTCGTTGTCGCCGTCAAGCCCTTTGAGCCTCCGGGTGGCAAGTTTAGTTTCTATGTTCTCCTCGGCGATGGTCGCGGTGGTTTCGCGCCGCCTGTGGGTTATCTCGGCGCAAATCCACTCTCGCCTCCGATCAAATTGGCCGATGTGGATGGTGATGGCCAACTCGATCTCATCGCGGCTATGGCCGGGACCGATCTTGTCACGGTACGATTGGGTCACGGTAACGGTACTTTCTCGACCAATTCAGTGAGCCAGGCTGGAGTCGGGTATTTCTTGGCGGTAGCGGATTTGAACCGTGATGGCCGGATGGACATTGTCGCTTCCAGTTCACAGGACTCGAAGCTCCTGGTTTTTCTTGGCTCTACGAATGGCGCCTTGAACCGAGTGCCGAACACCGGTGTCTCAGCCGGAGTCGATGGTCCGGTGGCGATCGGCGACGTGAACGGTGATGGGAATCCCGATTTGGTCGCCATCGATGATTCATCTTTCACGGGGCCGCAATTAACCATTCTACTTGGCACAGGTGACGGCCATTTCGGCGTGAAAATGAATTTTCCTCTGGGATTATACGTACCCTCGTCTATCAAATTAGGAGACGTTAACGGAGATGGGAATCTGGACATCGTGATCGCAAATTCCTTGCCAAGCAGCGTTACCGTCCTGCTTGGAGACGGCCGTGGCGGGTTCGCGCCGCAAGGCCGCACCGTTTACGCCGTCGGATTGGGAGCACTCTCGCTCGATCTCGGCGATTTAGACGGAGACGGAGATCTTGATATCGTGACGGTTGCTGAGGAAGGCTCTTTGAATTCCATTTCGGTATTGCTCAACCGGTCTAAGTAACGTTTGGTAATCAAACTGAAGATACCGGAGCCCGAACAATCTCCGCCGGTCAAGACAGTAAGGATCAAACTTCGAGCGGGCGCAACGTTTTGCCTTCGACCAATCACTCACAGAAAAAGTCTCAACGGCTCTTAACCGCCGCCGACTCGGGCGGCGTCTTTCGCGTTCTCTTCGAAGGCGGCCATGATGGCATCCTCACCGCTTAAGCCGGCGGCGGTGACGCGTTTGAAGGCGGCCAGGACGCGCTTGTAGTCTTTCGGCATGACTTTGACAAACTTCGGAACCATTTGGTTCCAGTTTTGGAGGATCTGGGCGGCTTTCTGGCTTTGCGCGTATTTCTGGTGCTTCTCGATCATTTCAAGCACCTGCTGAATTTCTTCAGGATCTTCGAGTTTTTCGAGACCGACCATTTGCATGTTGCAGTGCTTATCGAACACGCCGCGCTCATCGAGCACGTAAGCGACGCCGCCGGACATGCCCGCCGCGAAATTGCGGCCGGTCGCGCCGAGGACGACGACTTTGCCGCCAGTCATGTATTCGCAGCCGTGATCACCAACCGATTCAACCACCGCGTGGACGCCGCTGTTCCGGACACAGAAGCGCTCGCCGGCCATGCCGCGAATGTAGGCTTCGCCGCTGGTCGCGCCGTAGAAAGCGACGTTGCCGATGATAATGTTTTCTTCCGGAACGAAGGTCGAGCCCGCGGGCGGGAAGATGACAATCTTGCCACCGGAAAGGCCTTTGCCGACGTAATCGTTGGCATCGCCTTCCAGGGTGAGCGTCATGCCTTTCGGCACGAACGCGCCGAAGCTTTGGCCGGCGGAGCCTTTGAAGTTGAGGCGAATTGTATCTTCGGGCAGGCCTTCGGCGCCGAATTTCTTCGTCACGCGGCTGCCGAGAATGGTGCCGACGACGCGATTCACGTTTTGAATCGGCAGGTTGACGATGACCTTCTCGCGCTTTTCGAGCGCGGGTTTGCAGAGATTGAGGAGGACACGCATGTCGAGCGAATCCTGAATTCCGTGATCCTGGGTGATCTGCGCAAAGCGACCAACCTCGGGACCGACCTTTGGCTGGTAAAGAATGCGCGAGTAATCCAAGCCCTGGGTTTTGTAATGAGCGAGGGCCTTGCGCATTTCGAGCAGATCGGTGCGGCCAACCATTTCCTCAACCCCGCGGAAGCCGAGCTTCGCCATGATCTCGCGCACTTCCTGAGCGATAAACTTCATGAAATTCTCGGCGTGGACTGGATCGCCGGTGAATTTCTTGCGCAGTTCGGGGTCTTGAGTTGCCACGCCCACGGGGCAGGTGTTCAGGTGGCAAACACGCATCATGATGCAGCCAAGCGAAACGAGCGGTGCGGTCGCGAAGCCGAATTCTTCGGCCCCGAGAAGCGCGGCAACCACCACGTCGCGGCCCGTTTTGAGCTGGCCGTCCGTTTCGACCACAATGCGACTGCGAAGATTATTGAGGAGCAGCGTCTGATGTGTTTCGGCGAGGCCGAGTTCCCACGGGATCCCCGCATGTTTGATGCTGGTTTGGGGCGAGGCGCCGGTGCCGCCATCGTGCCCGCTGATCAAAACAACGTCCGCATGCGCTTTGGCGACGCCGGCTGCGATGGTGCCGACGCCGACTTCGGCAACGAGCTTCACACTGATGCGGGCCTCGGGATTGCCGTTCTTGAGGTCGTGGATGAGTTCCGCGAGATCCTCGATGGAATAAATATCGTGATGCGGCGGCGGAGAGATAAGGCCGACTCCAGGAGTGGAGAGACGAACTTTCGCGATCCACGGGTAAACTTTCCCGCCGGGCAACTGGCCGCCTTCGCCGGGCTTGGCGCCTTGAGCCATTTTGATCTGCAGCTCTTTGGCCATGACGAGGTAATTGCTTGTGACACCGAAACGCCCCGAAGCAACCTGCTTGATCGCGCTGTTTCGCGAGTCGCCGTTGGGATCGAGGACGTAGCGCGCGGGATCCTCACCGCCTTCGCCCGTGTTGCTCTTGCCCCCGAGGCGATTCATGGCGATGGCGAGGCTTTCGTGCGCTTCCTTGCTGATCGAACCGTAAGACATTGCGCCGGTCTTAAAGCGCTTCACGATTTTCTCGACGGAATCTACCTCTTCGATCGGAATCGGGCTTTCGGGAAATTTTAATTCGAGCAAACCCCGCAGGGTGCAGTGCCGTTTCGTT
>DASYTB010000351.1:0-7684 GCA_036002705.1 Verrucomicrobiia bacterium | reverse complement strand
TTTTTTCAAAGCCGGCTTCTTATTGCGCTTGCACTGCAAGCAGGCTTTGAAGCGCGATGGATAGACTTCAGACTTCACACTCCCTTGAAATCTGTGATGACATCGATTCGCGAATGCTTTACAACTGGGAGCATGACCCTCGCAGATTCTCGCGCTCGAACCTTTTGCCGCCAGCCTCGGTCGTTAACCTTTCAATACGCCGCGCGCGCAAGCGCTTTTACCTTGATTGAACTGTTAGTCGTCATCGCCATCATTGCGATCCTCGCCAGCCTCCTTTTACCCGCGCTGGCGCGCGCCAAAGCCAAAGCCACCCAGACCAAATGCGCCAGCAACGAAAAACAAATCGGCCTGGCTTTCCTCATGTATGTCGATGACAACAACGAATCCTTTCCTCGCCAACCAGATTGGAACGGCGCCGGCGGCACCAATGGCACCTACACGCTCTACGTCGCCGCTACGAACCGTCCCCTGAACAAATACACGCAAGCCTACGAGGTCTTTCGGTGTCCGAGCGACAAAGGCGACCAACTCAATGGGGCCAATATTAAGAATTGCTACCTCAGTTACGGTACCAGCTATCTGCCGCAGTGGGCAGGAGACTCTTTCCGCACCCGTCACGTTTGCGCCGACCAGAATGCCGGTCCAAGTACTGATCAGGGCAAGCCGCTCAAAGCCGCCGACCTCGCCCAATCTCCGTCCAATAAAATCCTTCAAGGTGACTGGGCCTGGCACGCCAACCGGGGCAACACCGCCGTCAAGAGCATCTGGCACAACTACAAAGGCAAAAGCCGCTTCAACATGCTCTTCGGCGACGGCCATGTGGAATTCTACCAGTTTCCCGATCCGACCCAAATGATGGTTTGGATTTACAGCCCCGCTCCGAGCACTGACTGGAAATGGTGGTAACACCCCACTGTTTGAGCGCTGCGGTCAGCGAGGCATTCCGCAACAATGGTGGAATGCGTCGAAGGCAAAAAACAAACTCGGTTTTTCTTGCGTTTAAAAGTTTCCAAACTACATTTTGAGACTGAGTCGCAGTAACGCACAAAAATACTCCAGTGAGCGAATCGCCTGCATTACCTTCGTTTACCGAGGCAACCTCGTGGAAAAGCATTGGCGCCACATGGAAGCAGCTTTACGGCGGCTTCGGCAAGATCGGCCTGAGTTTTGAATGGCACGAGTTTGAAGTGCGGCGACCGTTTGATTGGGGATCAACCTTCCACCCGGAAAGCATCGAGCTGTGTTTGAACCTCGAGGGAGAAGCTTCGCTCCGATGCGCCGGCAGCCGGGGCAATTTGCTGCCGATGACGGCGGCGTTTTACGCTCCTGGCCGTAATGGCCTGGACGGTGAACGAAGGCCCTGTGGACCGCATCGGTTTATTACCGTTGAGTTTTCGCGGATGTTTCTCCAAAAGCATTTGCCCGCGCCTCGAACGGGTCTGCACGACTTGACGCGCAATTTTCTCGATGGCGCCGAGGAGCCGGGCATTTCGAGAGTCGAGCGTCTCTCGCCTGCGCAGAGAGAGATTATCGGCAGCCTTCGTTCGCCGCCCGTTTTCCGAGGGGCGCAGGTTCCCTGGTACAGCGCCAAGGCCTTGGAATTAGCGGCCTTGTTCTTCTTTCAACCGGTCGAGGAAGAGCTGTTTTGCCAGCGGCAGCAAATCATCGCCCGGGAAAGAGTCGAGAAGGTCTGTCAGATTGTGCGTGAGAATCTCGCCTCGCCTCCGGCGCTGGACGAAATCGCGCGCAAGGCCGGTTGCAGTTCGTTTTATCTCAGCCGCACCTTCTCAAAAGAGAAAGGGATGACCATTTCGCAATACGTCCGCAAGAAGCGAATGGAAAAAGCCGCTGAATTGCTTCGCTCCGGGAAATTCAACGTCACAGAAGCGGCCTTGGAAGTGGGCTATTCAAGCCTCAGTCATTTCAGCCAGACCTTCCATGAGACCTTTGGTTGCTGCGCGGGGCTTTATCCGCTGAAGCTTCCGATTGGCGGAGCAAGACTTCGCCGGGAGACAAATCAGACGAATCCTTCGCCTGACGTAATTTAGGCAATTCCGGGCTGAACCCAGACGTGAAGTTCCGTAGGTGCGACGTTTCCCGCTATTATCGCAAAAGGCAGACAACAAATAGCAAGCGGCCGGAAGCGCCACGTGAACCGCCGATTATCCTTCTCGCAGGATGAAAACATCAAAAACCGGAATTGAATCGAAACTGTTCCACGCATTTACCTTGATTGAACTATTGGTTGTGATCGCCATTATCGCTATTCTCGCGAGCCTTCTGCTGCCGGCCCTGGCCAAAGCGAAAGAGAAGGCGCACCAGATCGTATGCGCGGGAAACCTTAAGCAGCTCAGCCTGGCGGAGAATCTTTACCAGGATGACAACGATCAATTCGCTCCTCTCGCCAAAATCGCCAACGGCGCTCCTGGCACGCCTTCGGGCTATGACCAGGACGCGCCCATGTGGAGCGATCTGGCGAGCATCGCGGCCGCGGGGCAGGGGAACGATGTGTGGTTCAATGCGCTGCCGTCTCTTCTCGGAAAGAAGCCGCTCTGGCAATACGCGTCCAATCCAAAGGATTACGTAAATGGAAAGTCCGTTTTGAGCTGCCCCACCTCGAGCGCGAAGTTGCCCGAGCTAAATGGGCTCGAACGCGTCGTCTTTAATTATGGAATGAACCACAAGGGAACCGACGGCCTATCCGCCGACACGCGGTTGAGAGCGAGCATGATCGTGAATCCCTCGGCGTTCGTCTTTTACTCGGACGTTCGCACCCATTCCTCGGAACTTCCGTTCTACGGCACGAATCCAACGCACGAACTCGGCGTAGCTCACTGCACGACTCGCCAGCTTTCCTCCCGGCATAACGCGGGCGCCAATGTTGCTTTTGGCGACGGGCACGCTGCCTATTTCAAATATTCCTACGCCTGTACCAATACCGGGACCAAAGCAGGTGATCCGGGGCGTTCCGAGATCCAGTGGACTTATGACGGGCATATTCTCAAATAGCCTTGGCATTCGGGCAGTTCACTTGATGGCGTGGCTTTGGTGGACCCGCCCGAAGTATGCGAATCCGATTTTCAGCTTAACTCGTTTTTCTAATAAATGACACTCTCTTGCCATGCGTGAATAGCAACCAGTCACTCAGGCGGTGTGGACGGACCGACCCGGCGTGGAAATCTCAAAAACTAAGGGGCGGATAATGTTTCAACGGCTTAAGCACGTTCGTATTTGCGGGCATTTTCTTTTTGTGCCAAGGAAGTGTTGCGTTGGTTCGTTGCTGACCTAAGATGCGCTCGTGAGTTCCACGGCTTTCGATCCTGATGCTAAAGCATGGGCAGCTTCTCTAGCGGCTCGACTGCGTTTGATTCAGAGCGGGTTCGAGGCGGATGAACCGGCCACCCGCCAGGGTTTCATGGCCGAGGAAATTGAACGCGCGCTCAAGCCGCTGCCTCCCAGCCGGCGGTTAAGCTGTCTCGATGCGCTGGAAGAGGAATTTCCGGCGTGGGAACCGGAAATGCTGGAAGTCGCGCCCGCTCGCACGCCGTCCCTGGATGAGTTGCTCACTCAATTGCAGAAGCTTGGGCCGGCGTTGTCTGATGAGACGCGCTCGCGGATCGCCGCCGAGTTGATCGCGACCAGAGTCATTCCTGAAACCGCCAAACCCGCGCCGACCGCTCACTACGAAGAATTTTGGAAACGATTCGGACGCGCAGGCGCGACCCCACCGAGCACGGAGCGCGCGTTGCGCCTGCTGGCGACGCTAAGCGAATTTTTCGCGGCGCTGGATCAACTGGCCTGGACGCTCTGGCGAAACGTGGGCGCAAAGTCCGCCTATCGCAAGGAGTTCGAGTTCCAGAAGATCAGCGGTCCCTATCTGGCGGGGGACGCGGAGGTTTCGACCGATCAAATGCGCCAAACGGTGGAACGGTCCCGAAAACTGGTGGCGGCGCTTCTGGGAGCGCCTTCGCGCGGCGCGGCGGATTTTGCTTCCGTTCAGAGCGCGAACTTTTCACCGGAATCTATCGAGGCGGCAGCCCGGCAGGAGAAACGGGCATTGGAAAGCCTGGATGCCGCGAGTTGGCGTCTTTATAAAGAGCGTTTCAAAGGCGCGGGATCCGCGCCGCAGATGGAGAACGCGATCCAGCTGGCAGTGGGACGCGCGGCCGAGGATTTGATTGGCGGGAGAGCGCGTTAAATACCGGTATTCGGCTCGCTTGTGATGCGAACTTCATTAATCGTGAGCCAGCGCTAGCAGCCTGTCGGAGTTTGCTCTGACTTCTTCTCTGGACGTTGAATAACGGCGTGGCGACACCTGTTGGGAAGGCCAATCGCGAACTGCAAATTCAGAATTCGAGCGTGCTCGACGAGTTGCTCCGGCTTCATAGACCTATCAACCATTTGGACCATCTGATCGTGCGGCTTGCCAAGGGGAGCGATGAACGGAAGGCTTGGGTATTTGCGGCGTGATGATGCAATCATCTTCCAAGGGAGATCGTCTGGGAAATCGGCGTCGATCAAAAGCAAAAGGAGACTGGCCGCCGAATCGACAAGGCGGCTGAAGAGTTCCGCCGAGTTACTGATGAAAAGAATCTCGTTGGCGAATTGCGCCTCTTCCAAGGCGCTCCGAACTTGTTTTGCCGTCCCCGGATTCGCGGGCGACCACCCAGATCGCACCGCACTCTTCCGTCCCCATACCCCCCTATCCCACTCCGATAGAATATCCTACGAGCATGGCCATGGTCCTGGGTTGCGATTATCTCTCTGTAGAGACAAAGGCAATCGCGTAATCCGTCTTCAGAGAAATTCGCAGGCGGTGGTTTGAGGGCTCCATGAGCCGCTCACATCATGCCGCCGATTTTGCGGCCGACCCAGTAGATGGAAAGCAGGCTCAAGAGGAGCGCGCCCCACCAGGGGCTGCTCCAAATGCGAATGCGTTTTTCGAGCGCGCGTGGTTCGGGCGTGACGGAAATTTTTTGCACAATCTCTTTGAGTCCGTCCACGAGCGAGGCGCTGCCGCCGGTGAGGCCGGAGATTTCGGCGAGGATGCCGCGATTGATCGGGCGGCCTTTCTCCTCGATGGTGTGTTGCTGCACCAGGAGTTCCGTTTCGAGTTTGCGCCCCTGTTTCGGGGCTTCGATCAGGATTTTGTATTTTCCCGACTCACTAGGTTTGAACTGCGTTTTAAAAACGCCCCAGCCTCCTTCAACTGCCGAGAATTGGACATGTTCAGCGCGTCCCGAGGGGGCGGAAATTGAACCGCTCACGGGACCTTCATCAGCCGGAAAGCCAGCCGGATCGAGCACGGTGCTTTGGAGGAAGATCGTATCGCCGGGCTCCGGACGCTCCGGACTGTAGGCGAGGCGAATTCCTTCCTTCTCGGAAAGATGCCGCGAATGGGCCATCCAGCGCACAACCTGGCTCCAGAAGCGATAGTGATATTTATCTTCCACGCCACGACGCCAGCGCCATGCGCTGTCGGTGCCCATGAACAGCACCTTGCCGGTCCCAGCGCTACGCGTGGCCAGAAGCGGAATGCGCCCGGAAGCATTCCGGAGGGAGGAATGCACGGCCAGGACTTCGGATCCGGGTCGCGCTTTTTCGACGGCTGCGGACCAGAAGAAACCAGGCAGCGCCTGCCAAACCTTGGAGTTCAAATCTTCGTCGGCTTCAAATCGAGTGAGAAAATGGCCTTTGCCCGCAGTCGTGAGCGTGAGAACGGCTTCATTTTGCAGGCTTTGGCCGTTCGGCTTGGCTTCGTCAAACACGACCGGAAGCAAATCTTTAAGCGCGCCGTTTTTGAAAGTGAGCTCGCGCCCGCGGCGTCCCGGGAGGAAGATCAATCCGCTGGACTGTTGCTCAACCAGCCCTCGAATGAGTTCGCCATCGGCCTCGGATAATTCGCCTTCCCCAATGCCCACGTCACCCAGGAAAATGACATCGTATTTGGAAATGGCCTCGCGACTGTTCGGAAAGGCGGCGAGATAATTCCGGCCGCCGCCTGTTTTCATTCCCGGATGATATAGAATCGAGTGAACTTCCACGCCGGGATCGCGGGCGAGGGCGTTGCGGAGATAGCGATATTCCCAACGCGGTTGAGAATCGACGACGAGCACCTGGATTTTTTCGACGCGCACCGAGACGTGGAAGGTTTGTTCGTTATTTTCAGCCACAGTCTCTCCCGGTTGAACGGGCAATCGCAGCGTCAAGGCGGCATCACCAACGGCATGTGGGTACCAAAGGATCGTATCCTGCAATTGACCTTTCGCCGGAATGACCACTTCCTTTTTCACTTCCTCTTTGGTGCCGTCGTTGAGGATCATCGTGGTTTTAACTTCGTTCGTGAGATGGCTGCGAATAGTGAACGGAATGGTGATTTGTTCGCCGAACAGTCCGTAAGAAGGCGGCGAAACCGCTTCCAGGATCAGGTCGGGCAAGGGAACTTCGCTGCCCACGCCAACGGCGAAGACCGGGACGCCGCGCTCGCGATATTGGGCGGCGGCCCCGAGAGGGGTGCGTCCGGTATTCCAATCGCCATCGGTCAGGAGCAAGATCGCTTGCAAGTTCGCATCGCGCCGTAACGGCGTTTCGAGAGCGGCGTTGAGATCGGTCCCAACGGGAGTCCGGGCGGATGCATTTGTCGAGAGGGGCGAATTCGTGGGAGGAACCCCAAAATCCTCGACGAGAACTTTCGTCCTGCCGACAAGCGGCTTCCAGAATTGATTGCTTAGTTGCGTGTCAATCCACTGCGAACGGCTCTCGAGATTGGTCGCGCTCTGGACATCGCGTGTTTCCATGCTGCCGGAGCGGTCCACAAGAATTGCGACTTGCGGCGTCTCTTTGCTTCGGACTACCTGGACGATTTCCGGGCGGAACAAGGTGAAGCCGAGCAAGGCGATCAGGACGAGGCGAAGCATTTCCAGGCGGGCAACGGAGGGCCGTTTGCCATTTCGCTGCCAGTTCAGAAAAGAAAGATAGGCGGAGACGCCGAAAACGAGCAAAGCGATGACGCCAATGAGCGGTGACGCCGCAAATGACCAATTCACGCGACCGCCTCCTCTCTCGCGCGCTTGGGCCCAGGTCGGGCGGTTAGCGGCTCCGCAGGCGAAGAACCCGGACGGGGCGGCAGAATCAGAATTCCTTCCAGGATGAGGAACAACAGCATTAGAGTCAGGAAGGAGCGCCAAATTTCGCCCTGCAATCGATCGGAGCGGAGGTTGTGCTCCTGGTGAAGGCGAACGGGCAAATCGCCGAAGAGCTTCCGGGCGTTTTCGGGGGATAACTGTTGAAGATCGTTTTCTTCGGCGGGGCGGTTCACGGCCACAAAACGGCTTTCAACGCGATAAACACCGGCCTCAAAACGTGGATCACTTTTGGTTGTATTCTCGTCCACGCGCGTCCAGGTCGCGGCATCGCGTTCACCCTGGGCGGTGGTTCCGCAATCGAGCATCACGCCCGTGTTTACCCGTTTTGCTCCGCTGGCGATCATGCGCTGAAGCATCGGGACCAGGACCGTTCCGTCGGCAAGCGAGGACCAGCCCGGGTCGGTTGAAGTCGCGCAGAAATAGACCTCTCCTTTCCCCAGGGCCTTGCGCACGAGGAAGGGAGCGCCGTCGGTAAAGGAACCGAGCACGCCACCCGTTCCGGCGATGGCGTCCCGCTGGGATACTTCCAATTCCGAAAG
>DASYTB010000350.1:0-3096 GCA_036002705.1 Verrucomicrobiia bacterium | reverse complement strand
GCCAAGGTAGTTCTCTGTTTCAGGGTTCTTGGGGTCAATCTGGGCGGATCGTGTCAGCGCATCGAGGGCTTCATCGTATTTGCCTTGTTGGAACCGGACCATGCCTCGGAGACAGAGGGCGTAGGCGTCGTCCGGTCGCGCGGCGAGGGCCTTGGTCACGTTCGCGTCCGCGGCGTCCAGCTTCTGCATTTGTAATTGAATCGCGGCGAGGTTTTCGAGGGTGACCGGGTTGTCCTCGTCCATCTTGACCAGTTGCTGATATTTCTGCTCGGCATCCGCGTAGCGATGCGCGGCGAAGGCTGCATCGGCATCGGCGATCAGGATTCCCGCGCCCGCCGGAAGATCTTTGGAAGCGCGTTTGGAAGGCTTGCTGTCCACAGCGGCGTTGAGCTTCGGCACGTCTTTGTTCATGAGGGCCAGCTCTTCTTTGGTAAACGGCGCTTTGCGCGCTTCGAAAACTTCGAGTCGAGCACGCAGGTTCGCGAGTTGGTTCGTCAAGGTTTCGAACTGAGCGGCCTGGCCGCGGGCTTTGACATCGTAGAGTTCCTTGTTCGCGTCGTTCAGCTTTTTGAGGAGAGAATCGCGCTCTTTTTCAAGGGTTTTGATCTTTGAATTATCGCTGCCGCCCGAATTCGCGGAGGCGACTTTGGTCTCGAGTTCGGCGCGCTGTTTCTGCCATTCGGCCCGTTCCTGTTCGAGCTTGCTGACATTCTCGCGGGCCTCCTTAAGCGCGCTTTCGAGGCCAGTCGATTTTTGCGCGCTGGCCAGGTCCTGCTTCAGTTTTTGATTTTCCTGAGTGAGAGAGGCGACGTTAGCGACCGCTTCGACGAGCTGTTTCTTTGTGCCTTCCAGTTCCTTTTTCGTCTGGTCGAACATGGCGAGATCGGCGGCCTGGGGCTGTTTGGCCTGGGCTTGCTCAAGGCCCACGCGCAATAATTCTTTCTCTTTTTCGAGTTGCGTGATGCGGTCCTGGGCTTTGGCGAACTCCCGTGGATCAACCGCAGCAGGCTGAGCCGCGAGGGCCTCTTTTAATTTGGCCTGCAAGGTAGCGTTTTCGGATTGCAATTGGGCGATCTGGTCGGTGAGCGGCTTGATCTGGTCCTGCGGATTAGCCGGGATCGGTGGCTTGCTTTCCGGCGGGGCGGATGGGGGCGCGGCTTGCTCCCGAGGAGCGGGAAGGGCTTTCAATTTGCCGTGGAGATATTCGAGCCGGAATTCGACCGCACCTTTACTATAATTGGGATAGCTGCCCTGGAGCTTTTTCAAATTTGTTTCGGCGTCGCTATACCGCTGGCGCGCAATATCAGGCTGGTTGGCGGCCGTGAATTGGTCGCCTTCCTGGATCATGCGATAGGCATCCAGGTAAAGATCGTCCGGGCCCGCGGCAAGGGCTCGGGGTATGGCCAGAAGGCCGAAACAGATCGCGGCCAGGCACAGAACTGCAGCACGTTTCATGAGGGGCGAATATAACGAGCGAGTTTCGCGTTTGGCAATTTGTTCCTTTGGGTTGCAAGGAAGAGATAACGCCGCGGAAATCGGCGAACTCATTTACGCTTCGCACGTTTCAACGCTTCGGACTTAATGAGCGACACGAATCTGTCCAGCTCATACGGCAATTTCTTCCAACAGAGCTTCTGGAATCCGGGCTTGGCAATTGGCTTGAATCACGAAAAATGGTTCGCATTTCTTAGAGATGAAATAGATCACTCTTGAATAAGGCTCGAATGAACGATCCGTTGAATCGCGCCGAAGACCAATGCCGCTGCTCGAAATACGGAATTTGTACGTCGAATTTGGACGGGACGAGAACGCCTGCCGCGCGGTGAACGGGCTCTCGCTCGAAATTGAGGCAGGCCGAAGTCTCGCTCTTGTCGGCGAAAGCGGCTCGGGAAAAAGCGTCACTGCCCTGTCCATCGCCCGTCTTGTTCCGAGTCCGCCCGCGCATTATCCGGCGGGGGAGATAATGCTGGAGGGGCGCAATGTGTTTGCGATGAGCAAAACGGAGTTGCGGCGAGTTCGCGGCGGGGTGGTGAGCTACGTTTTTCAGGAGCCAGGGGCATCGCTCAATCCGGTATTTCGTATCGGCAGTCAAATCAAGGAATCGTTGAAACTTCACCTGCCTGACTTCGCCACTGACGCCGAGGTTCTTCGATTGCTCCGCCTGGTTGGCATTCCGGCGCCCGAAGAGCGCGCGAACGCCTATCCGCATGAGATTTCGGGCGGGATGCAACAGCGGGTGATGATCGCCATGGCCCTGGCCTCGCGGCCAAAACTTCTGGTCGCGGATGAACCGACGACCGCGCTGGACGTCACGATTCAGGCGCAAATTATCGAGCTGCTGGTCAGCCTCAAAGCGGAGTTCGGAATGTCTATTCTATTGATCACTCATAATCTCGGAATCGTCTCGGATTTGGCCGACGATCTGGCTGTCATGTACGCGGGAGAGATCGTCGAGACCGGTTCAGCGAGGGAAGTCCTCAAAAATCCGGCGCATCCTTATACCCGGGCTCTCATTAATTCGGTGCCGATGCTCGAGGCCGAAACGAAACGTTTGACCGCCATCCCGGGCGCGGTTCCGCAGCTCGGAGCAGCCCTCTCGTGTTGCCGATTTCATCCGCGCTGTCCACAGGCGCAGCCGGACTGTTCCGTATCGAAACCTGAGCTGATTCAAGTCGCGCCGGGGCATCGCGTGCGCTGTCCGTATTGGCAGTTGGACCACGTAAACTGCAACAGGCGCGCGGAAAGTTTAGCGTCAGATTAAAAAGCAGCAGCACCTTGTTCAGGATTTAATGCAAGCACTGCTCGAAGTTAAGAATCTCCACGTTCAATTTCCCGCGCGCGGAAAACAAATCGTTCGCGCGGTGACGGGCGTAAGCTTTGCCGTCGCGCCGGGAGAAACGGTTGGTTTGGTGGGGGAAAGTGGTTGCGGGAAAACGACGCTCGGACGGGCCGTTATTCGGTTGTTAGAGCCTGTGTCTGGCGAGATTTTCTTTGCGGGCGTGAATATCGCTCGGCTGAGCCGGCGCAGCCTCCGTCCGATGCGCCGGAACTTTCAAATGATTTTTCAGGATCCGTATGGGTCCCTTGATTCGCGCC
>DASYTB010000349.1:0-2849 GCA_036002705.1 Verrucomicrobiia bacterium | reverse complement strand
GTCCCTCCCTCTTTTCGGAATTCACCGGGCAGGCGAAGGTCAAAGAACGTCTTGAAATCGGTGTCGAGGCCGCCAAACGACGCAAAGAGCCGCTCGACCACATTCTCCTGAACGGCCCGCCCGGGCTCGGCAAGACCACCCTGGCGAACATTTTGGCCAAAGCGATGGGCGCAAATTTAAAGTGCACCAGCGGCCCGACGATTGAAAAGGCGGCGGACCTCGCTGGCCTCCTGACCAATCTCGAAGAAGGTGATGTTCTCTTCATTGACGAAATTCATCGGCTGCAAAAAACGATCGAAGAATATCTCTATCCCGCGATGGAGGATTTCAAGCTGGACATCATCATCGACCAGGGACCGAACGCCCGGAGCATCCGCTTGAATCTGCCGCGCTTCACCTTGATCGGCGCGACCACTCGCAGCGGCTTGCTCACCGCGCCGCTACTGACGCGCTTTCC
Organism: Verrucomicrobiia bacterium; assembly: GCA_036002705.1. Taxonomy (GTDB): domain Bacteria; phylum Verrucomicrobiota; class Verrucomicrobiia; order Limisphaerales; family SXQI01; genus DASVNK01. The sequence goes on along the minus strand of DASYTB010000349.1, from coordinate 2,392 downwards.
TGTCCGGGAACGTGTCGATTATTACACCGCCGAACAACTCAAGAGTATTGTGGTCCGTTCGGCCCGGCTTCTGAATATCGAAACCGATGAAGAAGGGGCCTTTGAGGTTGCCCGACGGAGCCGTGGCACGCCGCGCATCGCGAATAATCTTCTGAAGCGAGTGCGGGATTATGCCCAAGTGAAAGGTGACGGGCGGATTACGCGCGAAATCGCGGATAAAGCCCTGGCCTTGCTCGAAATCGATCAGCACGGGCTCGACGAAATGGATAAACGCATCCTCGAGGCCATCACTTACAAGTTTGGCGGCGGCCCTGTTGGCGTGAATTCACTGGCCGTGGCTGTGGGCGAAGAACCCGACACGATTGAGGAGGTCTATGAACCCTACCTGATCATGGAAGGTTATATCAACCGCACGCCCCAGGGACGGGTCGTCACGGAATTCTGCTATAAACGTTTGGGCACGCGTCCAACCGGAGTGACTCAAGGCAGTTTGTTGTAGCGATCAACTCGTCTGCTGACTTGTTCGGCCCGTTCGCCTCTCGAAACGAGAAAAATCTGTGCGCACGAGCTGATTATTGACACCCTCAGGGAGTTGACGCCCCAAACACCGCATTTGCAACGCAGGTTCGGCCTGCTGCAGGCCACCGCGTTGAACATGAGCAACATGGTGGGAGTGGGACCGTTCATCACCATTCCCCTTCTCATGTCGGCACTGGGCGGTCCGCAGTCAATCCTGGGCTGGCTGGCCGCGCTCGTTGTCTGCATGGCCGACGGACTGATCTGGAGTGAACTGGGCGCGGCGATGCCCGGTTCGGGCGGCAGTTATCTTTACTTGAGGGAAGCGTTCGGGCCGCAGCGCTGGGGCCGTCTCATGGCATTCCTTTTTATCTGGCAATTCATTTTCAGCGGACCGATGGAAATCGCGTCCGGCTACATTGGTTTTTGCCAATACCTCAGTTACATCTGGCCGCAACGATCCTTAAAGATCGATCCACTCACGATCGTGCTGGGCGTGATTACCATTGCCCTGCTCTACCGCCGCATCGGCTCGATCGCCAAAATCACGGTGACGCTCTGGGTTGGAACCGTGTTGACGATGCTGATCGTGATTGTGCTCGGCGCCTTCAATTTTAATCCAAAGGTCGCTTTCGATCTGCCGCCGAATCCCTTCCACTTCTCCCTCGGCTTCCTCATGGGCCTCGGAACCGCGGCGCGCATCGGGCTTTATGATTACCTCGGCTATTATGATGTTTGCTACATCGGCGAAGAGGTAAGGGAACCCGCGCGAGTGATCCCGCGCTCGATTCTAATCAGCCTCGCGGTCGTCGCGGTGATGTACATCGCCATCAATTTATCGATCATGGGGGTGGTGCCCTGGCGCGAATTCGTCCCGGCGGACGGCAACGAAAAAGCCAATTACGTCGTCTCGATCTTCATGGAACGCCTGCTCGGGCGGAAAGCGGCGATCCTTTTCACGGCAATGATTCTGTGGACTGCCTTTGCGTCGGTCTTTGCGCTCATGCTCGGCTACTCGAGAATTCCGTACGCGGCGGCGTTGGATGGTTATTTCTTTCGCGTTTTCGGAAAATTGCATCCAACCAAAAATTTCCCATACGTTTCACTGCTCTTTATCGGCGCGCTCTCCATCGTATTCAGTTTATTTCCCCTCGGAATCGTGATCGACGCATTGATCACGACGCGCATTCTCATCCAATTTATGGGGCAGACCGCCGCCGTGATTTTGATTCGGCGCAGGCGGCCCGATCTCGGGCTGCCCTTTCACATGTGGCTCTATCCCCTGCCCTGCTTTGTCGCTTTTGCCGGCTGGATTTTTATTTTTGCCACGGCGGGCGGGAAAGTGATCAGCCTCGGCCTGCTCAGTTTGCTTCTTGGAGTGGGCGCGTTTGCGGTTTGGTCAAAAGGCAAGAAAAGCTGGCCCTTTTCAGTAACGAAGCTCGAACAGATATAGCGGCTCCAAATACCTAAACGAGTTTGGCTAATGAAATCCGACGGCGCCAAGGAGCCGGACTAAAAGGTAGGCAATTCCTCCCGCCGCCGGGATTGTCATTAGCCACGCCCAAAGAATTCGCTCTGTTATTACCCAGTCCAAAGCATTAAAGCTCTTTGCACAGCCTACGCCCATAATAGCCGTTGTTATGGAATGAGTGGTCGAAACGGGCATCCCCAACTTTCCCGTGACGAGGAGAATTGTCGCGGCCGTTGTTTCCGCGGCAAAGCCGTTAACCGGTTTTAAACTGACGAGCTTGTGCCCAAGAGTTCTAATGATTTTCCATCCTCCGACGTATGTTCCCCACGCCATCGCCAACCCACAAGACCACTGCATCCAAGGTGCAATTTCAAATTTAGGCGAGCGTAAGAAACTTAACCAGAC
>DASYTB010000348.1:0-5423 GCA_036002705.1 Verrucomicrobiia bacterium | reverse complement strand
AGGCGCCGTTGAATCCGGCCTTCCTGATTCCCACGAGGGACAGCCTGCTTTCGCGGCTGAAGGATGGCTCGGAGGATGAGAGTTGGAGGGAGTTTTTCGAAACGTATTGGAGGCTGATTTATCAAGGGGCGCGCAACCGGGGATTGAATGACCACGAAGCGCAGGACGTGGTGCAGGAAACGATGGTGGCGTTGACGCAACGGATTGGTGAATTCAAGCGGGACAAGCAGAACTGCTCTTTCAAGCAATGGTTGATGCAACTGACGAACTTTAAAATCCTTGCTCAGTTGCGAAAGCGCGAACCGGCGGAACGGCTCGATTCGAAAATCGAGGAAGGCGCGGAGGAGCGGTTCGAGGCGGATTGGGAGCGGGATTGGCAGGTGAACGCGGCCGAAGAGGCGGTTCGGCGGGTGCAGGTTTCGTCGCGGCCGAGAATGTTCCAGGCTTATTCGCTTTGCGTGTTGCAGGGAAGGAGCCGTTTTGTGGCGGCGAAGCTTTTAAAAATGAGCCTCCCCGCGGTTTACATGGCTATTTTTAAGACTCGGCGGAAGATTCGTCTTGAGATGGAGAAGCTCCAGAAAGGGCAACTCTGATTATGAGCTACTTCAGTGAATTTCGTTCTCGCCAGCGATTCCAATTTTTAGGCAAAGAAGAAGAGTACCGCGTCAAGCTGCAGATTCTAAGGAAGGTGGAAACCCGCTATGGAAATCTGCGTCACAAAAAAACAAGCAAGCAAAACCCACAGGCAAACATATGGCAACAACGGGAACAGTGGCGGAAGTGACCGTTAAAAAACCCAAGGCAAGGCAGATACGGCGCTTCGCCATCCGGTGCGTGCAGGACACGACCCCAACTCCGTCACCTAAGTAGGACCTCACCTCGGGCGGACGCGCATGTCCCAACGAAGAGTCAGATTACGGTGCGGGTTCTCGCTGGGCGACATCGTCGCCTTGACCGGGGCGGTTCGCGAACTGCACGAGCAGTTCCCCGGCCAGTTCCTGACGGATGTTAGCACAAGTTGTCCGCAGGTCTGGTGGCATAATCCATATGTCACCAGGCTCTGCGGCGCTGTTCAGACCATCGATTGCTCAAAGGTTCTGATCGACCGGACCGGCGCGTCCGGCCAGCATTACATTGGAGCTTATCTCGAGCTGTTCAATCGCGAATTGGGGGTCAACGCCTCCTTGCGGCGAACCGGTGGTGATATTCATCTCTCGAAGGAAGAAAAAGGCACCTATTCAGATGTTTGGACCTTTTGCCGCAAGGAGCTTCCATTTTGGATCATTTGCTCCGGCGGTAAATTTGATCTCCCGATCAAGTGGTGGTCACACCAGCGGTATCAACGGGTTGTGGACCATTTCCAAGGGCGAATTCAATTCGTCCAGATCGGAACGTGGGGAAACTATCATCCGCGTCTCAAAGGAACCATCGACCTGCGCGGAACGACCGGCATTCGGGATCTGATCCACCTGGTTTACTACGCGCAGGGCGTGTTTTGCGGCGTGACCTCGCTCATGCATTTGGCCGCGGCCGTCCCGACTGAGTTCGGGCAAGAGCGCCAGGCCGTGATCATTGCTGGGGCTCGCGAGCCAGAGGTTTGGGAAAAGTACCCTGCGCATCATTTCTTCAGCACCAGCAAGGCAGTCGAGTGCGCCCACTGCTGGAAGCATCGGCACATTCCCCTTCCAGACAGGCGCGGCAACAAACGCCCGGAGATTGTTTGCTCGACTCACTCCAACGGCTTGCCGCGATGCATGGATTTGGTTTCCGCGGAGCGGGTGATTGAAGCAATTGAGGCGATCCTTCGGAAGGGCTATGTCGCGAGTCTCACGAAAGAAGAGGCGACTGTTGGCGTGTCAGCAGCCAGTTTGTCGGAGTCGCAAAGCACCTTCGATAGGCATAACATTACGCCCGTCGACGCCCCCGAGCAGGCCAGCCGGTTTATTCAAACCATTCCCTGCTATCCGGCCAAAAGATTCTCCGGTCGCGGAATCGTGATCTGCGGTGGCGGAGTGAATTACTTCGCGAATGCGTGGGTCTGCATCAATATGCTGCGGCTCCACGGCTGCCATCTCCCGATTGAACTTTGGTACATCGGGCGCGCCGAGCTGGATCGAAAAATGGAAGCTCTGGCCGCTCCGCTTGGTGTCTCCTGCGTCAATGCCCGGGAAATAATGAACCGCCATCCATTCCGTAACCCGCTGGGATGGGAGCTGAAGTGTTATGCTCTTTTGCACTCGCGATTTGAAGAGGTCCTCTTTCTCGATGCGGATAATGTGCCTGTTCGAAACCCCGAATTCCTCTTCGCGTCGCCTGAATTCCTCGCGACAGGTGCGTTGTTCTGGCCGGACTTTCGGCGGCTGAGCCGTCAGCGGCCAATCTGGCGTCTCTGCGGGGTGAAATATCGAGCTGAACCAGAGTTCGAGTCCGGGCAAATGGTGCTCAACAAGCGTAAATGCTGGCGGCCGTTGAATCTCGCGCTTTGGTACAATGATCATTCAGAGTTTTTCTATCGCTACATTCATGGCGACAAAGAAACCTTTCATCTTGCGTGGCGGCGTTTGAATGCTCCTTATTCGATGACGCCGTTTCCGATTCAGCCGCTGCGTGGAACGATGTGCCAGCATGATTTCAATGGAGAGCGCCTCTTTCAGCACCGAAACCTGGTCAAATGGCAATTCTTCGGGGAGAACGTCCGAGTGCCCGGTTTCCATTATGAGGCGGAGTGCTTGCTATTCCTCGAAAAGTTGCGATCTCAGTGGGACGGCAAAATCAATAATCGGCGGGAGACCATCGAGCAGAATGGCTTCACGTTCCGCAAAGGAACATTAGACCAGGCGATTTGCCGCAGTGTATCAGAGCTCAATGAGTATGCCTTGCCCGCTCGCTTCAATCCCGATGACGTAATCATCGACGTTGGCGGACATATCGGGAGTTTTTCCGCGTCCTGCCACGCGCGCGGCAGCCGCTCGATTCACTGTTTCGAGGCCAACGCCGAGAATTACGAGTTTGCCCGGCGCAACCTGAAAGCGCTCGCCGGTGTCCGCGTGTCCCACAAAGCCGTTCTGCACATGGGTATGAGAGTGGAAACGCAGGCCTTTCCAAAAACGATGGAAGGTCAGAATACCGGTGGTGGGGCGATTTTCGTGCACCGCACCGGCAGTGTTCAGGCGATCGCACTTGATGAGGTTCTGCGGAAAGTTAAGAGATGCAGACTTTTAAAGCTCGACTGCGAAGGGAGCGAATGGCCGATTCTCCTCTACTCGAAGGAACTGTGGCGGGTCCAAAGCATCCGCGGGGAATTCCACGAGATGCAGAAACATGAACTCTGCCCCGATTTCCCGAAGCTCAATCGGGAATTGCTCCGCGCCCTCCTCAAGAAGCATTTTCGAACGGTCAAAACGGCGCTTGACAAAGCAAACCCCAAACTCGGAAAGTTTTGGGCATCAGAACCCAGGGACTCTCGTGTCTTCCAAGGTTATTTTCGACAGAACACTCGAACAAGCTCTCCAACGGCAACGACTCAGATCGACGCTGCCGGCTCAGATTGCTGATCACCAACTGCTTCGGCCTATCGCCTTCGGAAGTTACGGGGACGTGTGGCTGGGTCGCAATCTTCTCACCGGGACCTTTCGTGCCATTAAAATCATTTGGCGAGGTGCTTTTGATAATACGAAGCCTTACGAACGGGAGTTTGAAGGCATTCGCCGCTTTGAACCGATCTCACGACAGCATCCCGGCTTCGTCCACATTCTGCAAACAGGTCTGCTGGGAAACGGTTTCTATTACATCATGGAATTGGCCGATGATCTCCACACCGGTCAAAAGATTGAGCCCGGCAGTTACGAAGCCTCCACCCTGGCTGGCCTGCCGGTTGCCCACCTTCAACATTTTTCCCCGGAAAACGCAATCCGCATTGGCATTGATCTGGCCAGGAGTCTTGAAGTGCTGCACGGCGCGGGGCTGATCCACCGGGATATCAAACCCTCAAACGTTATCTTCATCAATGGCCAGCCAAAGCTCGGTGATATCGGATTGATCACGGTGGCATCGGACACCAACTCCGCTGTTGGCACGTATGGATTCATGGCTCCCGAGGGCCCGACCAACGCCCGTTCGGACATTTACAGCCTGGGCAAACTTCTCTATGAGATCGCGACGGGGAAGGATCGCCTTGAATTTCCCAATCTCCCACCTGGCGTCTCCGCGACCGAGGGTCTCTTTGCGGAACTCAATCAGGTTGTCACGAGGGCCTGCGAGCCCAATCCACTCAACCGCTACTCGTCCGTTCGCGCGCTGCAGGAGGAACTCGAGTTCCTGCTTCAGGGCAGGTCCGTAAAGCGAATTCGCCAATTGGAAAAAGCGTTGCGTTGGACGAAAACGTCCTTCGGCGCAACGATGGCAGTTTGTGCCATCGCCTTTGTTGTTTTTCAGTCAATCCAAACAAAGCGGACGCTTGCGGCGAAAGAACGGGAAAGGAAAATCATTACCGCTCTCGCGAGGGGAAACGAGCGAGTCGAAAAAGGCGATTTTCTCGCGGCTTTGACTCCCTTTGCTCGAGCCGCTCTCATGGACTCGACACCATCCGAAGAGGATGCGCTACGGCTGGGCTCAACTCTGGCTTATGCTCCCAAACTGTTGCGCACGTGGAAAATGGAGGCCGAATACTCCGCTCTTTCGGATGACGGCACTCTGTTAGCCGCTCACGCCGGACCAACGATTCAGGTTTCCGACCCAGTGACCGGGCAGGTCCTGAGAGGGATCAAAGACGTCGCCCTCCATTCTCGTGTTCTTGGCTTCAATTCCGAGGGAAATGTGCTCATTACCGCGGCAAGCAATGTCCTGACGTTTCATTCGCTGCGTTTTGGAAGCGAGTACCAAGTCCCGCTGAATGAAAGCGCGCGTTTTTTTTCACGATCGCGGCACGGAGACCTTGCGATCACTTCCTCTGCCGGCCGAGTCACGCTTTTCCCGGGAAAAGAAACGCTTTCCGGCGCGGGCCCCGTTCTCAAAGCGTTCTATAGCCCGTCGGGACATTACATCGCCCTCATTTGGGGCAGGGGTGACGGAGCTATATGGGACAATCTGACAAAGGAATTCCTTCCATGGGCGATTCGGCATGCGGACGTAATTTATAACGTGTTCTTTACCCCTAATGAAGAGCGGGTCCTCACCATGAGCTTTGATCGAACGGCCCGAGCTTGGAATATGAAAACCGGAGAGCAGGCCGGCTTTGTCATGCCCCATGAGGACGGCGTCGTATTTGCTTCGCAATCTCCGGACGATGAAACGCTAGCGACCGCATCGTTCGATCGGACCGTTAAACTCTGGAATGCCTCGACTTATTCGCCCAAAGCTCAAAACAATATTCTGTATCACTCCGCTCCGCTCGCCTGGGCCCGGTTTATAAATTCGGATTTGCT
>DASYTB010000347.1:0-7040 GCA_036002705.1 Verrucomicrobiia bacterium | reverse complement strand
GTGGGACGGTCACCGGCGATGAGTCGCGACACGGTTAGGACCCGATGTTTATTGCGCAACCATCACAAAAATGCATAATTCCGATATGAAAAGGGAATCGCGGCGACCCAAAGGTTTCACCCTCATAGAGTTACTCGTCGTTATTGCCATCATCGCGATTCTGGCTGCTCTGCTTCTACCCGGACTCGCTACGGCAAAAGCAACCGCACAGTCCTCTCGGTGCAAAAGCAATCTTCGCCAGATTGCCATGGCTCAGTCGCTTTATATCGTTGATTACGGTGCTTATCCTTTTACTGGGCACGACGACTTGTTTTGGTATGTTCTCCTCCAGCCTTACGGCTTAGGTCAGGTTGAAGGCAATCTTGCCTACACGGATCACGCGAATTTCGCTCAACTCCGCACCAGAAATACTGTCATCCTGTGCCCGACCGCCACTTATCCGGGCGCAGCCGCCGACAACCCGCTATTCGACTATGGTCGCAATGAGTATGGATTCGATTTCGCTGGGATGGGATTGGGTAGGAAGGCTGTACCCATGGGTGTCTCGACTATACGCCAGGTTCCGGTTCTGGAGAACGAAGTGGCCAACCCGTCAGAAATGATAGCCTTCAGTGACGCCGCTGTTCGCCTGACCTACGCACCCAGGTTGCTTGACCTAGGGCGGTTTTGGCTCGGAACCGATCCATTTCCCCCCGCCGTCGTTCCGAACGCGACGCGAGTGGCCGATAAGCGACACAATCGCCAATTGAATCTCGCGTTCGCGGATAACCACGTCGAGCCCCTAAAGATAGACAAGCTTTTTTTCAGTACCAACGACGCTGATCGAAGAATTTGGTTCCGGGATAACCAACCACATCCCGAATGGATCAGGTACTAATAAACGAATCTGCCCGCTCGGCCCGGCCGAACGAGAACGTCTGGTGCAGCTCGAACTGGCCTGCCGGTTTTATGCGAAGAGCTGGCTTTCCCTGGCGCAAGCGGCCCGCATGGCCGGGCTAGATCATTACGCCTTCGGCGTTCAACTGCCCGAATCCGGCATTCCCCGCCAATACGATTAACCGAAGCGATGGAAGACATCGCGCATGCGCGCCGTCAGTAACACGTCCCAGTTTTACCCAAGTCCCAAAACAAAATAAAACAATAATTGACTTTTGAGGCGACTTCTGTTGAATTCACCACATGATCACGATCCAAAAATCGTGGTCGCTCGAACCGAGTTCGAATAAAAGCGTCGAGAATTTCGATCCTTCTATTCCAATTCCTTCGGATGGCCACTCTCCTGCGGACGACGCCTCCGCAGTCATCTGTTTTCCGTCTCGTCCTGTCCTGGGCGTCGCCCCGAAGCGAGACTGCATCTTCGACGAACGGTGGCCCGCCCGGCGACCACGTTGCCCTCAAAACATTGCGTCAGCTCGTGCCGTTCGAATCAATCCCGTCAGCACCGCCCCTCACCACTTCGGCCTTCGGAGTTCTTTCGGCTTTCGCTCATCGAATTTCGGCCTTTCCCTCGCCCCGCCGTCCTCCTGTTCGACGCAAAACCCGCGGATTTCGCAACTCCCACCTTTCACAAGCCATTGATTTATCGCCTTCTAATGCCTTTTAACTTTAAATAAAAAATTTTCCCAACGCCTGAAACTCGAAACTCTCTATGCGAAAATGCTCCCTTCCACCCGAACTCGCCGCCCTCAGCGACGAACAACTCGCCCAGCTTCACCACAGGCTTGACCGTTTCACCTATGACAAGACCCAGGAGCTATTCTTCCAGACTCATGGCGTCATCATCGGCATCGTGAAACTCTGCCGTTACAACCAGCGCCGCCTCAAAGCCCGTTTTCTCTGCACGGCCGGTCAGCCCGCCCTCACGCCTGCCGACCTCGTTGCCATCCATAATGGCACGTCCATTCCGGATGAGCGCTCGAACAGCCAGCTTTTACAGCGGCGCGTCCTGGATCTCGTCCACGGCGTGAAATCCGCTTATGAACTTCGCGAACTCCACCAGGTCGCCACCTACGAGCAACGCCGCGCGCTCGCCGGGAGACAGCTTGAACTCGAACGACGAAGGGCCGAGAACCGTTCGCGCCGTGCCAACCTCCGCGAACGCGAACTCGCCTTGCGCGCCCTGCGAGTTGCGGAAGGAACCCCATGAACCCTGATTTGAAAAGCGCAGCGTTGGGTAGGACGGGCGCCCCGCCTGTCCCGTTGGGCGCCTCGCCCAACGAAGATGTCGCGCCCAACCACCCACATTTCGCGAGTTTTAGATGCGTTCGCCCCGCGGCAAAAGTTAGCCACTTGATTCCAGTGCATGCGGGTTTTATTTTGGTTCCCATGCTGTTTTCCGTGAGAGCGGCCCTGCGCAAGGGCTTTTTTTTGTTTCTGGCTGGAGCTGCTTTGGGTTCCGCGTTCGGTGCCATCGAAGAGCCGGTCAAACCGGCCGCCAATCAACCGAAAGTCGCCCCGGCGTCGGATGAAGGGCAAAAGGCCATTCGCACGATGCAACTGCCGCCCGGCTTCAAAGCCGAATTGTTCGCGGCCGAACCGCACCTCGCCAACCCGGTCGCTTTCGATATCGATAATCAAAACCGTTTTTGGGTCGCCGAAACTTTTCGTCTGCACGCCGGTGTCACGGACATTCGCGGCATCATGAGCTGGCTGGATGAAGACCTGGCCTGCCGGAGCGTGAGTGACCGCATCGCCGAAATGAAGCGGCATCTCGGCGAGGGATTTGCCAAGTACGAAGAGAATTCCGAACGGATCAAACTCATTCTCGACACCGATGATGACGGAAAAGCCGATAGCTCGACAGTTTTCGCGGAAGGATTCGGGACCGCTGCGGACGGTATCGGCGCGGGAGTTTTGGCGCGCGATGATAAAGTCTATTTCACGGATATTCCCAACCTCTGGATGCTCCAGGACACGAATAAGGACGGGGTAGCCGATGTGCGGCGTTCGCTCCATTACGGTTACGGCGTCCGGATTGGTTTTTTGGGTCACGATTTGCACGGCCTGATCATGGGTCCGGACGGCCGGCTCTATTTCAGTATTGGCGACCGCGGCTCCAACATCGAACTCAACGGCAAACACATTGGGAATCCTGACACCGGCTGTGTCTTTCGCTGCAATCCGGACGGCTCAGACCTGGAAGTCTTCGCTTACGGTTTGCGCAACCCGCAGGAACTCGCCTTTGACGATTACGGAAACCTCTTTACCGGAGATAACAATTCCGACGGCGGCGATCGCGCGCGCATCGTTTATGTGATCGAGGGCAGTGACAGCGGATGGCGTGTCGGGTTCCAGTTTCTGGAACGGCCGAATGCCCGCGGACCGTGGAATTCCGAAAAAATGTGGTACCCACAGAACGAGACGCAGCCCGAATTCCTCATCCCGCCCATCGCGAACCTCACGGACGGACCTTCCGGCTTCGCTTTCTACCCGGGCACGGGCTTGCCCGACCAATATAAAGGCCACTTTTTCCTCGTCGATTTCCACGGCTCGCGCAACAGCGGCATCTGGACTTTTTCGCTCCAGCCGAGCGGCGCCGGTTTTGAAATTCAAAGCCCGGAGAAATTTGTCTGGTCCGCGCTGCCTACCGACGTGGGTTTCGGGCCGAGCGGCGGCATCTATTTCTCTGACTGGGTCGAGGGCTGGGGAATGACTGGCAAAGGTCGCATTTATCATGTTCTTGATCCCGAAGCGTCACGTCAGCCGATCATCGCCGAGACGAAGCAACTGCTGATGGAGGGGATGAAAAAGCGTTCGATCTCCGATCTGCAAAAGCTGCTCGCGCATGTCGATCGGCGGGTGCGCCAGGAAGCGCAATTCGAACTGGTAGCGCGCGAGAGAAAAGGCGCAGACGGCTTGGCAAAGGTCGCGAAGTCCAATCCGTCGCAACTGGCCCGCCTCCATGCGATCTGGGGCCTCGGCCAAATCGCCCGAAGCCTCAGCACTGAGCCGAAAAATGAAATCGCCCAGAACCTCCTTGCGCTGGCCAACGATCGCGATCCGGAAGTCCGCGCGCAAATCGCCCGGCAAATCGGTGATGCCCAACTCACCAACGGCGTGCCGCAGGTCGAAACACTGCTGGCCGACTCGTCGCCCCGCGTGCGCCTCCTCGCCGGAATTGCCGCCGGCAAGCTGCAGAACACGCAGTTCATTCCAGCGGTGCTGAAGATGGTCACCGAAAACAACGACCTGGATCCATACCTTCGTCATGCCGGAGCTTTTGCCCTGGCCGAGATTCATGATTTTGATGGGCTGGAAAAATCGGCCAAAGATTCTTCCGTGGCTGTGCGCATGGCCACTTTGATCGCCATGCGCCGCCTGGATCGCCAGGAGATCGCCGTGTTCCTCCATGATTCCGATCCGAAGATTGTGTTGGAGGCGGCTCGCGCCATTAGTGATTTGCCGATCAGCGGCGCGATTCCCGGACTCGCGTCTCTTGCGGCGAATTCCGATCTTCCGAAGCAGCGCCCCGAACTGATTCGCCGGGTCGTGAACGCCAATTTCCGTTACGGCACCCCTGAAAGCGCCAAGGCCCTCGCCCAACTGGCCGCCAACGACTCGATTCCCGAACAGTTCCGCGCCGAGGCCCTGCATGATCTCGCGGATTGGGAACATCCTTCCGGTCGCGATCCCATCACCGGCTTGTGGCGTCCAGTAGCCGGTGTTCGCCCGCCTAATGCCGCCGCTGAAGCCATCGAACCGAAAATCGCGGCTCTTATTCAGGACGGACCAAATTCCGTTCGGAGCGCTGCCGCCGAAGCAGCGGCGGCGCTCAAAATCAATTCGGCGACCGAAGCGCTGCTCGCCTCCGTCCGCGCCGGCAGTTCCTCCCAGCCGCGAGTCGCCGCGCTCCGCGCGCTCGCCGTCCTGCGCAACGACCGTTTTCCGGAGGCCGTTGAAATCGCACAAAAGAGTGAAAGTGAGGCCTTGCGGCGCGAGGCGCTCAAGTTTCAATCCGAACTCAAACCCTCCGGCGCTCTGGCGCAAATTAACGCCGTGCTTGCCAGCGGCACGATCGGTGAAAAGCAAACTGCGCTCGGCACCCTCGCCTCCATCAGCGACCAAGCAGCCGATGAACTCCTTCTGGCCTCCCTCAACAAGCTGGAGAAGGGCGAACTCCCCAAAGAACTCCAACTCGACGCGCTCGATGCCGCCGCCAAACGCGACAGCAACCCCGAGATAAAGGCCAAGCTTCAGTCCTACGAAGCGTCCCTTTCAAAAACCGATCCGCTCGCGCCCTTCCGCGTATCGCTTTACGGCGGCAACGCCGCGGACGGCAAAAAGATTTTCTTCGAACGCGCTGAAGCCGCCTGCGTCCGCTGCCACAAGATCGTCGGTCAGGGAAGTGAAGGCGGCGAAGTCGGGCCGGAACTTACCCATGTCGGCGCCCAGAAACCTCGCGAATATATTCTGGAATCGGTGGTTTTTCCGAATAAGCAAATCGCTCAGGGCTTCGAGACTCTCCTGGTGACTATGAAAGACGGCACAAGTTACGCCGGCATCGTGAAATCGCAGACCGATTCACAATTGGTTCTGAACTCTCCGGAAGACGGGATCGTTAAAATCAAAAAGGATGATATCAAATCCCGCGAGCGCGGCCTTTCCGCGATGCCCGAAGGGATGGCCACTCTCCTCAGCAAGAAAGACCTGCGCGACCTGGTCGAATTCCTCTCGTCCTGCAAGTAGCGTTCGAGCTACTTGAGCCGGAGCGAAGCCAGCGCCGTCCAGAGAACAGCGCAGAAAAGCAACAGACCGCCGAGCGGAACCAGCAAAATGCCCAAACCGGGATCACCGGCGTAAATAAACAGTCCGCCCAGGAAAAAGCCGACAGGCATCAGCACGCTGGCACCCAGCAACGACGCCGAAACGAAATCCTTGCCCGGAGCGGGCCAGGTCCGAAAAATGCGAAGCACCGGGACAAAGGCGAGATTGACCAAGGCCAAAAGGGTCCCGTGCGCGTGCGACAAGGTCCACATCAGCCTCCGCGTCTCGTTCGAGACCCGGAGGTAACTGCCCACCTTAAACCCGTGCAGCGCCTCAAGCACGATTCCAAAGGTTAAAAACAGAAGCAAACTCCACCAACCGAATCGCAAATGCCGCCGCGCCAGCGGGGAAATCTCGTCCCCGGCATCGCTCTTGACTGCCTTCGCTTCGGTTGCTTCGCTGCGATCCAGAACAGCCGCTCGCTCTGCTTTCATTCGTTAAGATTCACCACCCGGTGATTTTGGCCGGCGAGTAACTCCCGAAGTTGCTCGTCTTGCAAATCACCGTTCTTGCCCAGAAGCAACGACGGGTTTTCTTTCGGTTTCGTGAGTTTCTGCCATTGCGCGAAAACCAGCTTTGCCGCGTCCCGAAGCTTGTCTTCGGCCACGTAGTCATAAGGCACGCGCTCGAATCCACGAAGACTTTTCAGTGAGCGTCCCGCGATGCAACGCACTGCCGGGTAATCGTCCTGCATCAGCGTGGCAAGGTAGGGCGGAAGCCAATTCTCCCCGGAAATCTGCCGGGCCGGCTCCCATCCCATGTGCCACGCGATCAGCCCCCGCTGGCCGGCATCACCCTGGGTCGCCCAAAGCACGGACGCAGCGACGCTCTTTTCCTTTACCGATAATTCCTCCCGCGGCTGCTTGTACCAGGCGGTCAATTTTTGACCGGCCCAATCAAGCGTTTTGTCCAGGTGGCATAGATTGCAGGCATCCGGACGGCCAGTTTGAAGGCTCGCCTTGATCGTTGGGCTGCTGATCTGGTGCGCCCGGATTCCCTTGAGCAAGCCGTAGCTGGTGTAAGGCATATGGCAGTTATAGCAAAGACTCCCGGCCGAGTTCGCGGGATGATGGGTGTGCTCCTCCAGTTTCGCCGCGAACGATTGGTGACATTGCAGGCACGCGGCGTTGCTCTCCATCCCGCGTGACACCTGGAAATTCGGGGAACTGTCATGCACGGAATGACACGACAAGCAGGACATCTCGCCTTTCTGAAAACAGGCTGTTTTCAACAGGCCCGTGTATTCGCGGCCGGAAACCCGGATCATTCCATCCCTC
>DASYTB010000346.1:0-6534 GCA_036002705.1 Verrucomicrobiia bacterium | reverse complement strand
CACAGTGAAGACGGCCTCGATTTCGATATCAAGGATTACGACATGCTGCTTTTCAAGCACATGTCTATCGATTCCAAAGGCACGGATTCGATGGCACTTATATAATTCCGAAGTTCAGGACGCGGAAGAAATGAGATCTTCTCTTGCCCATTCCGAAACGTCTTCGAAATTCTGGCGCGTTCAGCAATCGCCCGAAGCTCCCTAGGAGACACCGAGCGCTGTACCCCAAACGGGAAAAAATTCCAAAAACCGCCTTCGACGAACCAAACGTGTTCGCCCAAATTATAAACGTTCAAAACATTAAAAACGTTTTTAACGTTGGCAGCGTTGGGGTGATTTCCCTAACTCCTTCAGCGCCAACAGTCTTTCCGCAAAAACCCTACCCGCTGAAAAAGAGCGATAAACGTTAATTCCAACGTTTCTGCAATCTCACGTGTGACTATCTCCACAATTTCTCGCCAGCGATTTTCATTTTGTGGGACGTTTTTGGAGTGAGTGCACCTGCGCCGCTTTCGATCTCGTGCGGGCAGACACCGCCGGAGCGCCGAGCTAAGGCTCGAAGCGGCGCACCGGCTACATTTAACTCGCGCAAGCGATCCACAGGTTAAATCGCGCTGGAAAACAGCCCTCCCTTTCGGTCACCATGAATATGAGTCAACGACCCATAAGTCCGAGGCTCCCTTCGGTAACATTTTGAGGTGAGTCAACGCGGGGCTCGGCTTCCTGCCGCTAAGCTGCGAAGACGAGCCCCCCAGCCAGCACTTCACCTTGCAAAGATAACGGCTCGCTACCTATGCTCACCGCCGAATGTTAGGTCGAGGTGGTCCGTTGGTCATTGCCGGCCGTGAATTTCGCTCTCGCTTGATTCTCGGCACAGGCAAGTTTTCTTCGCCGCAGGCGATGCAGACCGCTTTAGAGGCGAGCGGCGCCGAAATGGTGACGGTCGCACTGCGCCGGGCGGATTTGACCGGAAAAAAAGATCCGTTCGCGAATATCCTCGAATTCATCGACCCAAAGAAATACCTCCTGCTGCCGAACACCAGCGGAGCCATGAACGCGGAGGAAGCGGTGCGCCTGGCGCGTTTGGCGGCGGCGGCCGGGTTGCCAAAATGGATCAAGCTGGAGATTCATCCGGATCCCCGATATCTGCTGCCTGATCCGATCGAAACATTGAAAGCGACTGAAATCCTCGTGAAAGAAGGGTTCACCGTCCTTCCTTACATCAATGCGGACCCGGTGCTGGCGAAGCGGCTCCAGGAAGCGGGCAGCGCCACGGTGATGCCTCTTGGCTCACCTATCGGATCGAATCGTGGCGTGGAAACGCGCGGGCAGATTCGGATCATCATCGAACAAGCGACAGTTCCCGTGGTCGTGGATGCCGGCCTCGGCGCGCCGAGCCACGCCGCCGAAGCAATGGAGCTGGGAGCGGACGCGGTTTTGGTGAACACGGCCATCGCCGTCGCTTCGGATCCGAATCGCATGGCAATTGCCTTCAAGCAAGCCGTGGAAGCCGGGCGCACCGCGTTTGAAGTTGGGTTTGGATCGCCTCAGTGGACGGCCAGCGCAACCAGTCCCCTGACCGGTTTTTTAGACACGCTCTCATGAAAGAAATCCCGCGGAAACGCGTTCGCCAGATTCTCGAGGCAAGTCGCAATGTTCGCGTCCTGGTCGTTGGCGATCTGATGCTCGATCAGTTCGTCTGGGGCAACGTCCGCCGGATTTCCCCGGAGGCCCCCGTGCCTGTCGTCGAATTCGCGCGGGAAAGCTTCATGCCCGGCGGGGCCGCGAACGTCGCTCGCAACCTGACGGCGCTGGAAGTTCCCACCGAGCTCTTTGGAATTGTGGGCCACGACGATAGCGCGCGAAAACTCAAGCAACTGTTGCTTGAACAACAGGTCATTTGTGAAGGCGTCCTGGGCGATACCACTCGGCCGACAAGCTTGAAAAGCCGGATTATCGCGCATCAGCAACAGATGGTGCGGGTGGACCGTGAATCAACTGCGCCGCTAAATCCAAAAACGCTGCGCCGGTTGCTCAAGGCCGTGGAAGAGCGTATCTATCAATGTGAAGCGGTGATCGTCGGCGATTACGGAAAGGGAGTGATCACGCGGGAATTGCTTGATGCCTTGAAGAAGATCTGCCGGGAGCGCGGAGTCTGGTTGAGCCTGGACCCAAAGCCCATCAACCGCCTGGATCTGACCGGGCTCTCATTAATAACTCCGAACCGCAAGGAAGCGTTTGAACTCGCGGGCCGCGAGGATCACGCTCGCGCCGCCAATCCGCTTGAGGACAGGACTCTCATCGAGGTGGCCAACCAGCTTCTGGAATCTCTGCGCCCAGCGCTCCTCTTGATCACGCTCGGCGATCAAGGGATGTTGCTCTGCGGCCGAGGAGAGAAGCCGTTCCACATTGCCACGATCGCGCAGGAAGTTTTTGATGTTTCGGGCGCGGGCGACACCGTCATCGCAAGTTTCACCATGGCCATTGCGGCGGGAGCATCTCCTGCGGAAGCGGCGGTCATCTCGAATCATTGCGCGGGCGTGGTGGTCGGGAAACTCGGCACCGCTACGTTGACCCAGGAGGAACTCCTTGCCAGCTTCGATTTGTGAAACCGCGCCGCGCCATCTTTGTGGACCGCGATGGGACGCTGATTGCCGAGAAGAATTATCTTCACAAGCCGGAGGACGTTGAATTCGTCAAAGGAGCGATTCTTGCCTTGAAAAAGGCCGTGGATGCCGGGTTCGTCATTATTATGATCACGAACCAGGCCGGCGTGGGCCGGGGTTATTTTACGATGGAAGATGTCGAACGAGTGCATGAGCATCTCGGGAAGGAAATGGCCATGGACGACGTTTCTTTTGTTAAGATTTACGTGGCTCCTGAAGCTCCCGGCGCTCCCAGCCGCGGGCGAAAACCGTCCCCTCAGTTCCTCTTCGATGCTCGCGACGAATACGATCTCGATCTCTCTGCAAGTTACATGATCGGCGACAAGCTGATCGACCTTGAATGCGGTTGGAATGCGGGAGTCCAAAAATCAATCCTCGTCCGCACCGGCTACGGCGAAACCTTGGAACGTGTGGAAAAAGACCGGCTGCGTGATGCCGTTATCGTCGATGACGTCTGCGCCGCGGTGGATTGGATTCTGAGCGATGTCTTGGAGCGATAATTGAGACTTAAGGCTTACTATTCCCCTAAAAATTCTCAGCTAAACAGCGCCGCGGGATCCTGCCCCATCGGCAGCAGCCTGCCTTTTGGCAAGACTTCTTCGAAACCGCCTTTCCGCCACTGGCGCATTCGGTAGAGCGTGGCAAAGGTCCAGTCGGGGGCCGCTTTACCTTGACCTCCAACCAATTCACTTCCGCGCCGGACGTTCTCCTGCATCCACGCCGGCAGGAAAAGATGGAACGGATTGCGCGTGACTTCGCCGACGTGACAGGAAGTGCCCGCGACCATGTCCGCCACATCTTGAACAGTCGATTGCACCATCAGATTCGGTTGAGGATTCGCTCCCCAATACTCTGTCTCGACGACGTAGGACTCGAATCCGGGAATCGATTTCAACGCGTCAGTTACGAGATAATGCGTTCCAATATGAGAGCTGTTCCAATCCTGCTCATGAGGGAAAAAAACGATCTTCGGGGCGGTTCGTTTCAGGATGTCCGCGATCACGGCGACCGATTCGCGCCAAAAGCCGGAGTCCTGTTCGCGCGTTTTGGCGTTGACCCGTTCCAATCCATTTGGGTGCGTTTGGATCAATTCGTATCTCATGAATTCGCACGCCCGTTTCAATTCAGCCAACCGCTCGGCCTGGCGCTCCTGCTTGCTCCCCTGGGTCACGGCCACGTTAATGACTCGCATCTTTGCTTCACGCAACAAGCGCAACGGCAGCGCACCGATAATGCATTCGTCATCCGGATGCGGCGAAAAAATAAGAACCTTGGGGGCGTCCGCAGCGATCTGGGGTTTCGCCGCGTTTTCAAATCCGCCGAGCGGGATTTTTTTTCCGTCTCGATAGAGTTGTTCGTAATACTGAACAAATTGGTTGTAGGGCTGCATTGAAAACCGCTGAGCGCCGCCGGCTTAGCCGGACTTTCTGCCGCCGAGCATGCCTGCTATGTTCGACCGGTGCTATCAAAAAGAGAGCGATTTCAGATCTTTCTCTCCCGTTCGGAAGGCGCGCCACCCGCGGGTTCACAGGAAAGAGCTTTCGCTTTAATGGCTGAAAGCCTAACCGGCGTGGAAGACGAGTTTTCGGGAATTACCAGCAATCCTGCGCTTTGGAAAAGCGATGGCCGAATGTATCCACCGCAAACGGACAGCCGTCGAACTGTGCCAGGTCGTGCGTCCTTGCAACGCTACCGAACAGTGCGGCGCAACACTTACTTTGAAGAAAACGGGGCTATTCGGGTGGAGACGTTGGAGGCCAAGGTGCTGCTGGACAAAGCGGGCCTCGACGGGAAAAAGGCCTTCGAATCGGACGGGTTATGAACAAGAGGAAAGCGCCGTTAGTCGCAGGGGTAGTGGCATTCCCTTGATTTCGCTTTCTTTGAAAGCGAAATTCCTTTCAGGTAATGTGAAAAATTTAATAGCGGAGTTTCAGGACCGGCTAGCCGGAAAGGTTCCGGAGAGCGCGGTAAAGCTGGACGCGTCTGAGTCTGGCGACCAGCGCTGGCTTGAGATTCGCGCGCGCAACAAGCGTCTGACCTTGGAATATCTCGCTAAAACCGGATTCGGCATTTTCCGTCGCAATGCCGGTTTCGGGGAGGGGCCGGCGGAAGTGTACCGCACGGCAGAGCTGGCTGCCGACCGGGTGGCGCAGTTGATCGCCAGCGGCAAGAAGAGGCGAGAAACGCTCTCATTGAAGGATCTCCGTGAACTGTATGGGTGCTCGCAAGTTCAACTCGCAGACAAGATCGTCGTGCAGCAGGCCGCTATTTCCCGGTTTGAACAGCGAAGCGAGGTGAAGCTCGGAACACTTGCAGCGGCTGTCAAGGCCCTCGGCGGAGAACTTGAGGTCCGAGCTCATTTTCGCGATTGCGACGTTCCGATTTCGCTTAACGATTAGCTTGGTTCAATTGGTGATCTTCGTCGAAATCCCTTTTTGCTCGCTCAAACTCGGCAAACTCGCGGCGGCAATGGCCTGGCCGTGGCGTTTTTCTTTCTCATCGGGAACGTGGAATTCGATCCGCTCGCCTAGGTCGGGAAATTCCGCTGTCAGCACCTCGCGCGCGCCCGCGAGAATCAAATCAGCGCCGTGACCGGAAGTGACGCGGCCGAGAATCAGGATGTGCCGAATGTCGTAAAAATCCGTGTAGTGGGCGACGGCATAACCGAGATACGTGCCGATGGTCTGATAAATTTTCCGGGCGCGTTCATCATTTTGGTCCATCAGCTTTTGAACGTGCTTGAGCTTCTCGGGCAAGGGGAGCGCAGGGTCCACTTCAACGCCCGCAATAGGAATCAGCCGGCCAACGCACTGTTGCGAAAAGTATTGCACGCCGCAGCCGTAATCTCCGCTCCATTCATCCGCCGGCGCGTTCGGATGGAAATCGATGGGTGCAAACGCCAGTTCGTTCAGCCAGGTGGTGATATTGCCCTCCGGTGTCACATAGCCGGCGGCAGTGCTCGTGCCTAAAGCGAGGCCGAAAACGGAATTCTTGCCCAAAGCCATCGACCCTGCGAGCGCAGTCACTTCGCCATCATTGGCGACTTCGAACGGAATATTTCCCCAGGCCTGGCGCAGTTCGATAAAGAGATTTTTTACGCGTGATTGAAACAAATCTGGCGGGACGCCGCGAAAGAGTGAAGCCACCTTCACCCGATTGTTCACGTACACGCCAGCCGAACTTCCACCAATCCCATCGACGCGCGGGAGATGGGCCGCGGCGCGTTTGAGTGAATCATTGATCTGGTCGAAGTGCCATCGCGGGTCTTTCTGCGGCACCGGATTCCAGACGATCTCCTCGCTGAAAACAACTTTCCCGTCGATCACCGCCGCCACCTTGCGATCACTGCCGCCCAAATCGAAGCCGATCCGGCATCCCTGGAGATGCCGGCCCAATGCCGCGGAGGACTCGCGGGCCGGTGGTATGTCCTTCGTGCGCACAATCTCGAACGGCTTTTCGTAAATGCGCCCGCCCATGATCTCCGCGTCGAAACGGCCGGTCGCCGTGTCGGCGTAATGCGCGGCCAGCCGGGTGTGCAAGGATTGCGGGCCGTCAAAATAGACCCGGTAACCGCCTCGGGACCAGAGGAGGAATTTTACAAGGCGTTCCAAATATCTAAAATTTCCGCCTGATTGGCCGCGCGACTCGGCAAAAACCGCGGTTTGAAAATGAAAAATCGATCCGTCCGCCTGTTCCAGGGCGAGGCGCACGGGAACAGGATCGCCTGTCGCCTCGACCTTTTTACGAAAAGCCCGGCTGGCCAGCGAGGCCGGGCGAAACGTCGCGTCCAAAGCCGGTCTGATTTTCGGAGTAATCAATTCCAAACCATCATTTGTCATTGGTTTCCGCGAGTCTATCGCCGATGAGC
>DASYTB010000345.1:0-2571 GCA_036002705.1 Verrucomicrobiia bacterium | reverse complement strand
AGGATTCAGCAGCGGCACTTGGGACTTCAGGCTCGATTGGGGAGATACCGCCAATCAAACGACTATAAACGACCCATCAGGTAACGACCTGAATGCGACGATCAACTACGCGCATCCCCCAGGCTCAACGATAAACGCGTTCAGCACTGGCGCCGGCACGCTCACTGTCGTTCCGGAGCCTTCGCAATACGCGGCTGTGGCAGCTCTCGGTTGTTTGGGTTGGGCGTTCGTCTCCCGCAAGGTGAAAAGCGCGAAGCTGGCGGCGTAATTCACTTCTTCGGAACAGATCAATTTTGAAAACCTCGCCGATTCCGGCGAGGTTTTTTCTTTTCAGAGCTGACGGCGAAATACAGAGGTGGCAGAAAATGCTGCTCCTGACCGAGCTTGTGAGCTGTTCTATTCTATATCTTGAACCGAGCACATCGCCCGGCTAAAAGAGCCACGCGACAGTTCCGTCAGGCACGCAAGCAACCCGTCGGGATTTCTGATTGCTGGCTCACCATCTCTCGAATACAAATCCTAACAGGTTCGGTGTCTCAACTATGAATGTGCCCACCAAGACAGGTTTGATCTATTCCAATGAGTATTTGAATCACGTGACGCCTTCGGGGCATCCGGAAAGTCCCCGTCGCGCCGAAGTAGTCATGAAAGCCCTGGACGATGCGGGTTTGGCCAGCCGAATGGATCGGCTGCAACCGCGGCTGGCCACCGAGCAGGAGATTCTCCGTTGCCACACGCAGAAATATTTTCAGACGGCCAAGTCGGACGTGCAACACGGCCTCTCCGATCTCAGCACTGGCGATACGAACATCTGCGAAAAGTCCTTTGATATCGCGTTGCTCGCGGCGGGCGGAGTGATTACGGCGGTTGATACGGTCGTCCAAAACAAGGCGCGAAATGCCTTTTGCGTGGTGCGGCCGCCCGGGCATCATGCCACACCGGTTCGCGGGATGGGTTTTTGTTTGTTCAATAACATTGCGATTGGCGCGCGCCACGCCCAGGCAGCGCACAAGATCGGGAAAGTTTTAATCGCCGATTGGGATGTGCACCACGGGAACGGCACGCAGGATATTTTTTACGATGACGGGTCGGTCTTCTTTTTCGATTGCCACCAGCATCCGTGGTATCCGGGCACGGGCGATGCCTCGGAAATTGGAACCGGCAAAGGATTGAACTGCATCATGAACAATCCATTTCCCGCCGGTTCGGGCCGCAAGGAAATCCTCGGGGCCTTCGAAACCCGGCTGGTGGACGCAGCGCAGAAATTCAAACCCGACCTCGTGATGCTTTCGGCCGGTTTCGATTCGAGGGAAGGCGATCCGCTCGGCCACTTCACCTTGAGTGACGACGATTTTGTGGATCTGACCAAGGTCGTTCTGCACATCGCGCGGGAACATTGTGAAGGCAGGTTGGTTGCGGTTCTGGAGGGCGGCTACAACCTGCGCGGGTTGATGAAAGCGGCGGTGGCGCACGTGAAAACGCTCATGGGAGACTGACATGTACGTTCTGCCGCTGGTCCAACGCGAATTAATCGTGGCTCTGCGGCGGCGCTCGACCTTTCGCCTCCGGATGGCCGCGGGGGCGGGAACCATGGCGGCGGTCATCTGGGCTTTCCTCGTGTGGGGAAGCTCGTTCAATTCCGCCGGAGTCACGCTCTTTTACATTTTCTGCTGGATCGCCGAAATCTCGCTGATTTTTGCTTCAATCCTTGTGGCCAGCGATTCCATCTGCCTCGAAAAGCGAGAAGGAACGCTGCCCTTTTTATTTTTGACCGAGTTGAATGCCTGGGACATCGTGCTGGGCAAGCTCGCGGCGGCAGGGATTGTGCCGGTGTTCACCCTGTTCGCGATGTTTCCCGCGCTCGCGGTTTGCCAGCTCATGGGCGGTCTCAAAAGCGCGGACCTCTGCTGCGCCTTTCTCGCGTTGCTCGCCACGCTCTTTTTCGCGTTGAGCGCGACGCTACTGGCCTCGAGCACCGGGCGGCATCGCCGCACCGCTGTGCTCGGCGCTATTTTTCTGTTGGTCCTTTTCGATCCGCTTTGGCTGCTTTACTTCGCGTCCAGCTTGGGCGCTGTCCGGTTTTTCGCGGCATTTTTCGGTTATCTTTTTCTTGGAACATTTTTCCTTTTCTTGACGGTTATGATTGTCGCGCGAAGCTGGCGTGAAGACGCAAAGTCGTGGGTTTTCTCCCGCCTTGTTCACTGGCTCATCCAGCAGTTCCGCAAAACGAGTGGAAGTAGCGACGACCCAATTCTGTCCGAAAACCTCCAGATGCCTTCTCCAGATCGCCGGCGGTCCATTCTGGAAAAATTGCCTGTCGCCTGGATGATGCTGCGCCGGCGGGAATCCGGACTGGTGGTGAGATCGTTTCTTATGTTTGGGCTCGCCGTGGCCGCGATGTTCATCGCCATTTGGCTGGCCGGGCCGACCCGCCGCATCTCCGGTCTGCTCGCGTTGTTCCTGCTCCACGTCGCGGGTCTCCTCTCGCTGCTGGCCCGAACGGCCTATTCCTTCTACAACGACCGGCAGGAAGGCTCGCTCGAATTGCTGCTCGGCACTCCACTTTCAAAT